>NZ_CP042806.1:6300000-6405582 GCF_008000815.1 Terriglobus albidus
AGCGAGCAGGGTATCCTGGGCGCCATCTTCGCCTGGCGTATGGGGATTCCGCTAGCCGCAAGCTGGCACACCAACGTCCACGAGTACGCCGCCCGCCGCGCCGAATGGCTGACACGATTCTTCTCTCCTCGCGCCAAAGAGGCGACTGAACGTACGGTACAGGACGCAGCTTTGAACGCCACGGCCCGGTTCTATCGCCTGGCCAAGGTGCTCTTCGCTCCCAATGACGAGCTGTGCACACTGCTCACCAACGCCACCGGCAAACCCTGCCACCTGATGCAGCGCGGAGTCGAGACCAATACCTTCTCTCCGGCGTATCGCACCCGCCCACAGGACGACAAAGAGTTTGTCCTTGGCTTCGTCGGCAGGCTCTCCGTGGAGAAGAACGTCGCGCTGCTGCCCGTCATTCAGCGATCCCTCGAGTCACGCGGCATCACAAACTTCCGCTTCCTGGTCATCGGTCATGGCTCAGAAGATGCTTTGCTCAAAGCCGCCCTGCCCCGCGCCGAGTTCCCCGGCGTCCTGAAGGGAGCAGCACTTGCCACCGCCTACGCCAATATGGATGTCATGGTCTTCCCGTCGCATACCGACACCTTCGGCAACGTCGTGCTGGAAGCACTCGCCAGCGGAGTACCCGCTGTCGTCACACCGGACGGCGGCCCCAAGTACATCGTGCGCAACGACGAGACCGGCTACATCGCCACCGACGAAGGCTTTCCCGACGCCATCGAACGCCTTCTACGCGAGCCCACTACCCTGGCCCGCATGCGCCTTGCTGCACGTGAGTATGCGTTGCATTGCAGCTGGGATGCGGTGTTTGAGCGCGTCTACGACGCTTATGGGAAATTGAAGAATTGAATGATTGAATAATCTCTGCGCAGCCTAAAAGGCATAGCCCGCCAAGAGACATTTATTCAATCATTCAATTCTTAATCATTCAATCAATAATGGATTTCCCCGATATACACGCCGTACGGTTCGAGCTTCACGCCATCGAGGTTCATCGGTCCCATGCCGTAGTCGCTGCGCATCAGGCTGCGCAGAAACTGGCCGCGGAGACCGAGCTTTGTGATATCGCTCTTCAGATGCAGCGTGACCGGCTTATCCGAGAAATTACAGGCCACAACCACTGCCGGTGAGGTGGCTGTCACACCCTGATGTTTGCGCACCCAGACGAGCGCGTTGTCCGCGTCGTGGTTTAACAGGATCTGCTGGCCTTCCCGCATCGCGCGCCGGCTGCGGCGCAGTGCAATCAACTGCTCGTACCACTTCAGCAGCGATTGATCGTCTTTCTGTTCGGCCTCAACATTCACTGCCATCGACGAGGTCGGAATCGGCAACCAGGTCTTTGCCGCTTTGCTGAAGCCAGCCTCCGCTCCGCCGTCCCACTGCATGGGCGTACGCTCGCCGTCGCGGCCCTTCTCTTTTGGCCAGCCAAGAATGCCGATCGGATCTTTTACATCCTCTTTACGTTCCGGTGTTGCTGTAACCATGCCGAGCTCCTGCCCGTAATACAGCAGCGATGCGGAGCGCGAGGTCAGCAGAATCGTCGCCAGCACACGTGCTATCTCTTTGTTGTGCTGTCCGTCGCCATAGCGATCCCAACTACGCGGATTGTCATGGTTGTCGAAGACCAGCAGCGGCGCGTTGCCGTGGAGCTGTGTCTGTGCCGCCTCAAGCTTCTCGCGGAAGGCAGTGACATCCAGCTTGTTGGTGAAGCCCACGCCTGTATTCATGGGCAGTTGCAGCTCGTCGTTCTTTGCGCCATACCAACTGGCGAGTTCGGCGGCACTCTTCGTGTAGATCTCACCAACCAGAAGACGCTGCCCCGGCGCATTGTTGATCACGGAGCGCAACTCCCGCAGGATGCCGTGTATCTCCGGCAGCCCCATCTGCTGCGACTTGTCAACGTTGGGGTCTCCGAAAGCATTCGTTCCCGAAGACTCCTTCGCATCGGCCAGCGTCGGGTCTTCCAGCAAGGTATCGATCGCATCGAGCCGGAAGCCGGCGACGCCACGATTGAGCCAGAAGCGCGCCGCATCGAACATGGCCTGCTTCACCTGCGCGTTACGCCAGTTCAGGTCAGGCTGTTGCGGATAGAAGCAGTGGTAGTAAAACTGCCCGGTTTTCTCGTCGTACTGCCAGGCTGAGTGTCCGAAGAGGCTCTGCCAGTTGTTCGGCGGTGCGGGCTTGCCGTCAGTTCCCGCGCCTTTACCGTCACGCCATACGTACCAGTCGCGCTTGGGATTGTCCTTGCTCGACGCCGACTCCACAAACCACGCGTGCTTATCGGAGGTGTGGTTGAGCACCAGATCCATCAGCACGCGGATGTTGCGGCGGCTCGCCTCCTGTACCAGGTTGTCGAAGTCCTCCATGGTGCCGTACTGCGGGTCAATGGCCGTGTAGTCAGAGATGTCATAGCCGAAGTCGACCTGCGGCGAGGGATAGATGGGAGTGAGCCAGATGGCGTCGACGCCGAGTGACTGCAGATAATCCAGCCGCTGCGTAATCCCCTTCAGGTCACCAATGCCGTCGCCGTTCGAATCCTGGAAGCTGCGTGGATAGATCTCATAGATGACAGCGTGCTGCCACCACGGATCGGAAGACATACCCGAGCCCGCCCATCCTGGACGGGACAACATCTGCGCGCTCAAGCTCAGGGAAGACGCCAGCGCAGCGACTGCCAACATGCGGCGAAGGAAGACCATAGCTATTCAACCTTACTTTTGTTGGACGCAATCTGCACGCGTCGCGTAGTTACGGGAAATCAATTCGATACCTTAGCCTGTCCGGCTGCCACCCGCTGCTGCAGAGCTGCAAGCTGCAGGTGAATACGGTCCATCTCCTTTTGCGACACATGGTTCTCGCCGGCGGGAGCGTCGGCATAGAAGTGCACCAGGTGTTCCAGAACGGCCGCGGGCACGGGCTCGGCGTTCGGTTTCAGATACTCGTGCAACAGCCGCTCATGGGTCCGATCGGACAGGCGATATTGCCCAAGCCGCATTAGATCGCCAGTGTCGAGATTCGCGCCGCCCAACGCCAGTGCAACCGTAGAGATCTCCGCCGTGTCAGCCTGGCCATTGCTGGATGCAAGTTGCTTCAGATACTCGTCATAACGATCGACGGTCTGATTCACGCTTTTGATGTAGCCATCTTGCTGCGTTGCATTGGGGATCGTTGGCTTCAACACCTTCAGAGGACCGATCTTCGGCAGCAGCTTCACCAGAAAGGCCAGAAACCTGGTTCTGAAGCTCGGCTTCGAGTAATTGTTGCCCCAATGCTTTTCAAACTCCGTGCGCCGAAGCCGATAGATAAACTTGCGTTTGTTGAAGCCTGGATTCTCCTTTTCAATCTGCTGCGCATAGGCGGTTGCGGCGACGACCGTCATCTTTGGGATGAGCTCGGAAACCGCGTTGCGGTAGGTGGTAATGGCATGGTCTTCATCGTGCAGTAACTCCTTGAGCTTCATGCCGTAGGTTTCTTCAAAGGCGCGGTCGAGCAGCGGCTTTGCAACCTGAAAGCCGATGAAGTCGCGGTAGTTGTCCTGGGAGTAACGGCCATGCGCGACCTCCACGACGTCGAAACCAAACTCCGTACGGATATGTGCGACTTTGGCCTGTTCGTAGGTCACCACATCTCCATACTTCTTTTTCAGCTTTGGATTTTCTTCCGCGGTCAGCCGGTTGATATAAGGATGGCCCACCGCATCGGCCGTATAGTGTGCCAGCGCTCCGAGAGCAAAGGCTAGCTCATCCGCATTGCCGGCATCGTGCAGCAAAGCCTCAACGAAGGCTCCTGTCCGAACGTAGTGGAGCATGTCCGAATAGAACTTATTCCCAAAGGGGTAGTAGCCAAGATCCTGGATTAAACAGCCTCCGTAGGCATAGGAATGTGCTTCCCGCAGTTGATCGGCTGTCAATCCGGGATAGCGTGCCTGCAGCAGGGGGACCAGATAGGGGGTCCATGCCATGTCGATTACTTCCTCATGCGACAACACACTGTAAGCATTTGCCGTAGTTGCCCCCAGGAATGGCAGCAACAACGACAGGCACACAACACGGGTAAATCCCTGGAATGGTCGAAGAGCCATGACGTTTTTCATGACATAGGATGCAGATTCCGAAAAAGGCGCATCGCAGGCAACACCAGCCCGATGAGCGTGTGTCTCACAAGACCGGAGGTGAACTATGTCTTCCAGGATTCTCCCGGCCCTTTTCCTCGTCTCGGCGGTTGCTGTTGCGCAACAGACCGCACCGAATAGCGTAGGAAGCCAGGGCACCAGCACCCAGGTTCAACAGGGCACACAGACCCAGGTGCAGGGTGCACAGAGGGGCAACAACACTACGGCCCAGGCAGTACAGGCCACTAACCTTGATGCGGAACTGAAGTCGAGTCTCGACTCGAAGAAAGCAAAGCAGGGCGATCAGGTCACGGCTGTCACAAAGTCGGCCGCCGTCTTGAACAACGGCACTACCCTCCCCAAGGGTACGACCTTGATCGGCCATGTCACCGATGCCGCCGCCTACAGCAAGCAGGCGGGTACAGGTTCTGTGACATTCCTCTTCGATCAGGCGAAAACCAAAGAAGGCAATACGATCCCCATCTACGCCGTTGTCCGCGATCTGAAACCATCCCTGATGTCCCAGTACCAGATGAGCCAGACCGGCGGCGGCAATGCTGATCCCGGCATGGCAGCGCCTGCACCGGCGCCTGATCCCTCAGGTGGCGGTGGGGCTGCTCCTTCTGCGGGGGGTGTGGTCGGCAACACCGTGGGCGGAGTGCGCGGGGCAGCAACGAACACCGTAAATCGCGCCGGCCAGACAGTAGGCGGTGTCGGCAATCGAGCTGAAGATGCTGTAGGTTCAACAGCCGGTCAGGTCTCCGGCGCTGGAACGGTTGGGGCGAACGGGGCTGTTCAGACGGCGATCCCGGGCGTGATGCTGTCCGGTGCGGCGGATGCCTCCAACTCCGGCACTGTGGCCGCCAGCGGACAGAACGTGCACGTCGACAGCGGCTCGCAGATGACGCTCGCAGTCGCCGCACGGCAGTAAATCCCCGGAAACTGCGGTTTAGAGTCAACCGGCCGCGGCATTTGCAGTTTGACTGCGATGCCGCGGCCTCTATACTCAAACCACAGTTTCCAGATGGGTACACTTCAGACCAGCCAGTTCAAGATGCCGGCGCTCCAGAATTACCTTCTGGACAACGCCTACGACGAGATGTTCGCCTCGCCCGAGGCGCTGCACCCTCATTACCAGTTATTGCTGAATCACTTTACGTCTCTCCCACACACGGAGCTCCAGCGCCGCAAACAGGCGGCCGATCTCTCCTTCCTGAACCAGGGCATCACCTTCACGGTCTATGGCCGCGAGGAAGGTACCGAACGTATCTTTCCCTATGACCTTCTGCCTCGCGTGATTACCGCGCAGGAGTGGGCAACGGTGGAACGCGGCCTGACGCAGCGTATTACCGCGCTGAATCTCTTCCTGCGCGATATCTATCACGAGGGACGCATCCTCGCCGACGGCATTGTGCCGCGCGAGGTCGTGTACTCCTGCAAGCAGTTCCGCCGCCAGATGGTGGGCCTGCAGGTGCCCCGCAATATCTATATCGCGGTCACCGGCACCGACCTCATCCGCCTGGAGAACGGCGAGTTCGTCGTCCTGGAAGACAACCTGCGTGTTCCCTCGGGCGTGAGCTACATGCTCACCAACCGGCGCGTGATGAAACGCATCTTCCCTCAGCTCTTCCGCAGCTACAACGTCCGCCCGATCGAGCAGTACACGCAGTTGTTGCTGGGTACGCTGCGTTCACTGGCGCCTGAAGGCCGCCCTGAACCCAATATCGTGCTGCTGACGCCTGGCGTCTTCAATTCCGCCTACTACGAGCACGCCTACCTCGCGCGCCAGATGGGCATTGAGCTGGTAGAAGGCCGCGACCTGGTGACACACGACAACGTCGTCTATATGCGGACAACCTCAGGTCTGCGTCGTGTCGATGTGATCTACCGCCGCGTGGATGATGATTTCATCGATCCGCTGGCCTTTCGGGGTGACTCCATCCTCGGTGTCTCTGGTCTGTTCAATGCCTATCGCGCCGGCAACGTAACGCTCGCAAATGCCTTTGGCACCGGCGTGGCTGACGATAAGGCGCTCTATGCCTACGTCCCCGACATCATCAAGTACTACCTGAGCGAAGAGCCTGTGCTGAAAAACGTGGAGACCTTTCTCTGCGCCCGCGAGAAGGACCGCAAACATGTACTCGCCAACCTGGACAAGTTTGTCGTCAAGGCCGTCGGCGAAAGCGGAGGCTACGGCATGCTGGTGGGGCCGCAATCCACCGCGGCGCAGCGCGAGGAGTTTGCGCGGCGCATCGAGGCCGATCCACGGAACTACATCGGACAGCCGACCATCAGCTTCTCCCGCGCTCCATGCATGTTCGATGACCAGCTCGAGCCGCGCCACGTGGACCTGCGCCCGTATGTGCTGTATGGCGACAAGGTCAGCATCGTGCCCGGCGGCCTGACACGCGTGGCGTTACGCAAAGGATCGCTTGTCGTCAACTCGTCGCAGGGCGGCGGCAGCAAAGACACCTGGGTGTTGAGCTAAGGAGAGATCATGCTATCTCGCGTTGCAGACAGTCTCTACTGGATGAGCCGCTATCTTGAGCGCGCCGAGCACACCACACGTCTGCTCGATGTGAATCTCAATCTCATGCTCGATGAGTCTTCTTCAGGCGCCGATCATCGCTGGCAGCGCATGGTGGCGGCTCTTGGCCGTCCGGCGGGTGCGGCTTGGGAAGACGATCCTTACAAGCTTTCGCACACCCTTACCTTCGACACCGCCAATCGCATCTCAGTGCTCTCCTGCATCATCGCGGCAAGAGAAAATGCGCGCCATGTCCGCGAACAGATCTCCACTGAGATGTGGCACCGGCTCAACTCGCTCTACCTGGCCGTCACCCGGCCTGAGATGCATAGCGATATGCATGCCGAAGCTCTGTTGAGTGGAGGCCAGGAACCGGGCGAGTTTCTGCAATCTGTGATGGAAGCCGTCCATCAGTTCCAGGGTGTGACTGACTCCACCATGTCGCATGGCGAGGGATGGCATTTCATCCAGGTAGGCCGCTACATCGAACGCGCCTCCGCCACCGCCATGCTGCTGGAGGCATATCACCACGATCTCTGGAAGCATCCGGAACGCATTCCCGAAGGCAACGAATACCTCGAGTACATGGGGCTGCTGCGCAGCGCCACGGCCTTTGAGGCCTATTGCAAGGTCTACACCGCCGATCTCACACCCGAGCGCATTCTTGAGTTTCTTCTGCTCGATGAGAACTTCCCACATTCGCTGCGCTTCTCGATCGAGAGCCTGGTCAGCGCACTGGATGCGATTCAGCGAGAGAGCGGCAAGTCACGAACTGAAAACCTCACGCGGCTTGCGGGCCGGCTGCAGGCAAGCCTGCGCTACTCCAGCGTCGAAGAGATTCTGCGAGGAGATGTTGTAGGTTACCTGCAGGACATCCTGCGTGAATGCCGCGACATCCATTGCGCCATCTACGAGCTGTACATCGATTACTCGATTCAAACCGCCCTGGCCGGCTAAGGGGAAAAAGGAAACGCGATGTACTATTCAGTCCGCCATCTGACGAAGTTCCTCTACAGCGACCCGGTAAGCGAGTCCATCATGGAGACGCGCATGCATCCGCGCTCTGACGCTAACCAGCGCTGCCTCAATTACCAGCTCTCAGTCACGCCACGCTGCCGCGTCTTCAGCTACCGCGATCATCTGGCGAATCACGTCCATCACTTCGATATTCCCGGACAGCACACACAGCTTGTGATTGTCGCTGAGTCTCTGGTGGAGATCGCCCCGATACCGCAGGTGCCTGCATTTCTCGCGCCGGATGCATGGAAGGAGCTCGATTTTTTGATCGAGCAAGGTGACTACTGGGAGATGCTCTTCCCCAGCGAATTTGCGATGCCAACGCCGGCCCTGGACGAGCTTGCCGAAAACCTGGAAGTGACTCGCCGCGACGATCCGCTGCAGGTGCTGCATGAGTTGAATGAGCGGCTCTACAAGTACTTCGACTACAAGCCCAAGTCCACCAAGGTAGATTCGCCGATCGACGTCGCCATCAACCATCGCATGGGTGTATGCCAGGACTTCGCGCACATCATGATCACGCTGGTGCGTTCGAAGCTGCGGATTCCCTGCCGCTACGTCTCCGGCTATCTTTTTCACGGCAACGAAGACCATGACCGGTCGGTCGCATCGGCCACGCACGCATGGATAGAGGCGCTGGTGCCACAGCTTGGCTGGGTGGGCTTCGACCCCACCAACTGGCTCATCGCCGGGGACCGTCATATCCGTACTGCCATCGGGCGCGACTATGCCGATGTACCGCCGACACACGGCATCTTCCGCGGCCTTGCCAACTCGGAGCTCACCGTCGCCGTCCGTGTGACGCAAAGCGAAGGCACACCGTTGCTCGATCAGGAACTGCCGGTGCCGGAGGATTGGTCGATCCTGGTGGAGAGAGCGCAACAGCCGCCATCGCCGCCCCTGGTGAACCTTACACAGCTTCAGCAGGCGCAACAACAACAGCAGTAACTACGGAGCCACCATGTACTTCGTAAAAGCCGCACTTCTCTGCACGCTGCTGAGCGTGCCTGCTGTCGCCGCTACACCAACGCCGGCAAAGATGGACCAGGATCTCCTTGAGGTCTCTGTCACGAAGCTGCATACGCTCTACCGCGCACATACCTATACCGTCCGCCAGGTCACGGAGTGGTACCTTGCGCGCATTGCGAAGTACAACCCGGCGTACAAGCCGATCCTTGAGCTGGACCGCGAAGGAGCCTTGAAGCGCGCTGATCTGGAAGATGCGGAAGCGAAGTCTCCGGCTGCGCTGGCAGCAAAACTGAAGGCCCAGCCGCTCTGGGGCGTTCCCATTGTTATCAAGGCCAACACCAGCATCGAGGACCGCGTGACCAGCGATGGGTGGACCGGCTTCCTGCAACCCGGTCATGAATTGATTGCACCACGCGACGCGCAGATTGTGGCGCACTTCAAATCTGCTGGCGCCATTATCCTTGGCCACACCAACATGCCGGACTTCGCCGCCAGCGACACCAACAACAGCAGCGCCGGCGGACGCACCGGCAACGCGTACAACGTGCGCTACTCGCCCGGCGGCTCCTCCGGCGGAACGGCGACGGCGGTCGCGGCGAACCTTGCGGTTCTGGGCCAGGGCACCGATACCTCGAACTCGATTCGTAATCCAGCCTCAACCGATTCGCTCGTCGGCTTTCTGCCCACACGCGGTCTGGTCAGCATTGCCGGCATCGCACCCCTGGACTGGCTGATGGACGATACCGGACCGCTGGCGCGGAATGTCACCGATGCCGCCATCGCACTGGAAGTGATGGCAGGTGAAGACAAGCTGGACGATCGTACCGCCGGCTCAGCCGCCAAGGAGCCGCCCCAATTCACGCAGTATCTAAAAGCCGATGCGCTGAAGGGCAAACGCTTTGGTGTGCCCAGCTTCATCATCAACAATCAGGGCACTGCGCTCAGCTCCACAGGCGCTACGCGCAGTCTTGCTCTTCGGCCGGAAACACAGGCTGCGTTTCTGAAAGCGATTGAGGGCCTTCGTGCTGCGGGCGCAACCATCGTGGAAGACGACACCATCCTTCCGGCAAGTTTCGAGACCCTGCTCCGCGCTATCAGCACCGGACCCTACCGCGCCGAAGGGTTTGAAGATTTCCTGAGAGACTTTGGCCCCACCGAATATAAGTCGCCGGCGGCCTTCGAACAGGCTACCGGTCAAAAGCTGCCCGGTTTTCTCTTAGGCCAGGGCCGCGGCAATGCGCCTGCGGCTTCGCAACGCCGCCTGGAAGACGATCCGAAAGCCAAAGAGACCTTCTGGGATCCGCAGGCAAAGGCGCTGGCCGCGTACAACGAGACGCTCGAACGCCTGCACCTTGATGGCATGGTTTATCCGGCATTGCAGATGCCACCGAATGATGAGATCGCTCCGCAACCTGACGGGAAACCGTCCACCGGACCGCACAGCAACACCGGCTGGGTAAACCGAATCGGCGTTCCCGCCGTCGCAGTACCCGGTGGTTTTTACGACAACGGTCTTCCCTTCGGTCTGGAGATTAGCGGCAAGGCCTGGCAGGACGGTGCCTTGCTGGGCTACGCATACGCGTACGAACAGAAGACGCACCATCGCAAGCCACCTGTGCTAGCGACGGAATAGACAATCTCTGCTTGCTGGGGAACCTTACTTGGATTGGAACCGCATGTGAGTCCGCCCACAGCGGCGACAACGCCACGGCTTTAGACCCACAAGGGAAGCAATGATTTCAAATAAACCGCTCGCCGGACGACGCTCCAAGGTCACGCCGATGCAGTTTGAACATTCTCTACTACTCATGGATACAGAACGTGCTCCGATCTTCAAGTCTCTGGTTCAACCGAGACGGATACAAGGCAAATAAAGCGATAAACCTAAGTGTCTTTGATGCAATGGAAGAGAGATGAGCACCCGGTAAATTTTTGTAATTTTGGTAACCAGGGCGGGAGCGGTACTACATTGCTTAGTTAGTAATCTACCAGATTCTACTGTTCGCTATCCAACACTGAATCAAGGGTTTCGCCCCAGTCCACCCTGCGAGCCTGCTTATAGCTTGTATCCCGCTTCCGAATTACAGGCTGGGTCATCGATCCATCGGCATTGCAGAGTTTCAATGAGATCAAACCGCTGTTGATCTTTGGGCGCGTCAGCACGCGTGAACCATGCCCCACTGGACGTTCGTGACCTACGGCCAGATAGAGAAACTTTTCATCCTCCCATGGCACATCCCCCTGCTTTACCAGGCGGTGCATGCGACTCCGCTCGACTCTTTCGGCGAAGTGACACCAGTCGGGACTCACGAGAGGACAGGCAAAGGCATGCGGACAGGGGGCAAGCATCTGTGCCCCTGCATGTAGCAGGGCGGTCCGTGCATGCAGGATGCGCTGCCATCCGGCGGGAGTACCGGGTTCCACCAGCAACAGTACGCCGGCGGTTGCCGACCATAGGCGTTCAACCAGCAGCCGCTGTGCAGACGCGGAAAGCTCGGAAAGAACATACGCGCATGTCACCAAATCGAAGCGACGACTGATTGCAACCGAAGCCAGATCCCCAGTCTGCCACTCTGCCGAGATGCCCGACGCTGCGATCAAGGGCTCCCCGACCCGGCGAATAGGACCGCTGCCCTCAAGCAGGAGAGCCTGTTGCAGCGATGGCCACACGTCGCCGGCAGCCAGTACAGCCGTGCCCGGCCCGCTGCCGGCATCGAGCTGTGTTGCCGGGGCAAACTCCGGATATACGCCAGCCGTCTCCGCCATGGCGCGACGTATGGCGCTGAAGGTTGCGGGAAAGCGGACGGCAAGGTAGGCCGCCGCCGCCAGATCAGTACTTAAATGAGCGCTGGCAGTCGGTACCTCCGTGCGGTACCGTTGTGAGAGCACTTCGGCCGCCTGCTGCAACTGCTTGAGCGGAAGCCCTTCTAATTGTTGTTCCACCGCTTGGCGGATCTTGGCAGGTACCTGCATCCTATTGAAAAATGGGACTTCGAGCTTCTTCCAGAGGGTAATAGCCGGAAAGTTGCATTGCTGGGCCCCTTAGCGAGACCTACGATGAAGGACGTTATGAAACACGAAAATCCTCCCCATACTGAGCATATCCCGATGAAGGGTGGACTTGCCCGGGCGCTGGAGCGCGGGGAGTTGACCCTTCATTTTCAACCGAAGATCGACATGAAGCCGACCGAAGGCGCGACCGGCGTTGTCGTGGGATATGAGGCCCTGTTGCGCTGGCAGAACCCGATCGTCGGCTCCATCTCGCCCGGTGACTTTCTCTCCTGGGCTGAGCGCAGCAACGAGGTCCGCACCGTAGGTTACTGGGTTGCCGATCAGGCCCTGCGGCAACTGGCCGCATGGCGGGCGAGCGGCCTTGCGACACCGCATACGCGCGTCTCCATCAATCTTCTGGGACGGCAGCTGAACGATCCCCTGCTGCTCGATGAACTGCTTGCCGCCGCGGAACGTCATCACCTGAAGCCAGACGATCTTGAGCTTGAAGTCACCGAAGCCACGCTGGACGAAGAGGCTGCCGGCCTGAATGCGCTGCGTCAGCTCAAGGATGCGGGCTTCCGTATTCATCTGGATGACTTCGGCGCGGGCTACTCATCGCTGAGCTACCTGCATCGCTTCCCCTTCGACTGCGTGAAGATCGATCGCACCGTGGTCGCGGACATGGATCGCGAATCGCAGAGCCTGTCGCTTACCAAAACCGTCGTGGCTCTGGGCCAGAAGCTTCGCCTGCAGGTGATTGCCGAAGGTATTGAGACCGCGGAGCACGTGAACATGCTGCTCGAGATGGGATGCCATCTCGGTCAGGGCTTCTACTTCGCTCGTCCCATGCCGGCTGTTGCGATTGAGCGCTGGCTGCTGGCGGAGCCGACACAGCAAACGGCGTAAAATCGCCGCATGTCCCGAACTCCGTCCACGATGGTGGCGCTGGGCACGGTTGCCCCGCCGTTTGAGCTTACCGATGTGATCACCGGCAAGGCCGTTGGCCGCGATGATGTTGCCGCGGATACCAAGGGCCTGCTGGTGATGTTCGTATGTCCGCACTGCCCATATGTCAAACATGTCGAAGCGGAGCTGGGCCGCATCGGCAAAGACTACCAGGGAAAGATCGGCATCGTGGCGATCAACGCCAACGACGTCAGCCAGTACCCCGAAGACAGTCCCGAACACATGAAGGAGCAAGCCAGCCACAATGGCTGGACCTTCCCCTATCTTTATGACGAGACGCAGGAGGTCGCTCGCAGCTATGACGCAGCCTGCACACCCGATCTCTTCCTCTTCGATGCAGACCAGAAGCTGGTCTATCGCGGTCAACTGGACGACAGCCGGCCGCAGCGGAAGGACTTTGGCAACGATCTTCCGGTAACCGGCAAGGACCTGCGAGCGGCGATCGATATGGTACTGGCAGGAAAGCGCCCTGACCCGAACCAGAAGTTCTCGATTGGCTGCAACATCAAGTGGAAGGGTGAGTAGAAGACACTTATCCCCGGCGATGATCACGATCCGTCCCGTTACCGAAGACGATGCAACCGAAGTAGCCCGGCTCGCAGGCGAGCTGGGCTATTCCACTACGCCCACTGAGATCGCGGAACGCATCGCGCGCCAGACGAAAGTGCCTGGACGCGCTGTCTTTGTCGCCTGCGATAGTGAGCGGGTTGCAGGGTTCATCGACCTCTCCACAGAGATGCATCTGCACACCACTCCGAAAGGCCGCATCGACGGCCTGGTGGTCAGTGAGAGTGTCCGCGGCAAAGGTGTTGGTGCGCTGTTGTGCCGTCATGCGGAAGAGTGGGCGCGACAGCAGGGCCTGAAGACGATGATGCTGACCTCGCGATCTACACGCGAGCGGGCACATGCCTTCTACGAACGCGATGGCTACCGGCGTACAAAGACGTCATACCTTTTCGAGAAAGAGCTGTAGCGTGCGATACACTTCCTGCGAACTGCACTTCCAGGTAAGGGGAGCGTCTTTTGCTGGACGATATCAAGGTGCATGTACGGTTCAAGCTCTCTGCTTTATGGTGCTCCGTGATGTTCTGCTACATCTACGGTGACTACTTCGAGCTCTATCAGCCTGGGAAATTACCGCAGATGTTATCCGGCAGGACAGCATTGGGCTCGACAACCCAGGGTGCTCTCCTGGGAATGGCCGCAGTCATGGCGATTCCAAGCCTGATGGTCTTTCTATCACTCACTCTGCCGGCAGCCGTCAGTCGCTGGCTGAACATTGTCTTCGGCGTCCTGTACACGGTGATCATGGTGCTGGCCATACAGGGAAGCTGGCACTTCTATGCATTTTTCGGAATGGTCGAGATGATGCTGACGCTTGCGATTGTCTGGTATGCCTGGACCTGGCAAAAACAGTCAGCCTCATAACTCACACACAACTAGATCGTTGCCTGCATTCTCATGGGAGCTCGCATAAGCTCCCTGCGATAGGTCGCAAGCGCCAACGCCGGGAAGTACATCCGGTAGAGGTGATAGCTGAGGTAGAAGACATTGGGGAAGCCTGTTCCCGTCGTCAGCGCTTCATCCCAATCGCCATCGGCCCGCTGATTTTCGAGTAGCCACTCTATGCCGCGCTGCACCTGCGACGAGCGCCCCTTACCAGAGGCCATCAGGCCCACCAGAGCCCACGCGGTCTGCGTCGGTGTGCTCTCTGCGGCGACAAAACGATCAACCTCATAGCTGACACAGCTTTCGCCCCAGCCGCCATCCTTGTTCTGCACCGAGAGCAACCATCGCGCTGCTTTCTCCACTGCGCTGTGCGCACGGGAGTCTCCGGTGGCAATAAGACCGCGCATCGCCAGAAAGGTGCCGTAGACATAGTTCACACCCCAACGTCCGTACCAGCTTCCATTCTGTTCCTGCGAACTGAGCAGGTACTGCACTCCCTTAACGATTGCGGGGTGCTTCGGCCCGAGACCGCGCTTGCTCAAGGCCTCCAACACCCGGCCGGTGATATCGGCGCAGGTGGGGTCGAGCATGGCATTGTGATCCGCGAAAGGAACCTTGTTCAGCAGTTGCCAGTCGTTATCGACATCGAAGGCAGCCCAGCCTCCGTCTGCCGATTGCATGCCGAGAAGCCAGTCGATGGCCCGTTGCTCCGCACGCGCCTGTCGCCCAGGATTTGAGGCGCGGATGTGCTGCAGCGCAAGCAGCACCATCGCCGTATCGTCGATATCGGGGTAGAAGTCGTTGGCGAACTCAAAGGCCCAGCCGCTGGGACGAAGGTTTGGGCGCTTGGCAGACCAGTCGCCCTTGCGCCGCACCTCTTTGCTCAGCAGCCAGTCGGCAGCGCGCGTCATTGATTCGGTGTCGATGTCTCCGGTCTCACCGAGAGCGAAGGCAGCAATGGCGGTGTCCCACACGGGAGATTTGCAGGGCTGAAACTCGATGACGTCTTCGCGCTCCAGAAGCAGTTCATCGAAATGGCGGATCGCCTCGATCATGTCGGGCTGGTCACGCTCATAGCCGAGAGAATCCATGGCCATGATGGCGTACATCATCGAGGGATAGATGGCGCCCAGGCCTTCGGAGTGCTGCAGATGCTCCAGCATCCAGCGCTCGGCGGCGGCAATCGCACGGCCGCGGATCTTCTGCACACCTCGACGCTCCCAGTGTTTGAGCAGCTTGTCGGCATGAAGAAAGAGCTCGGAGGTAAGGTCCTTGCGCGGCATGGTGATCGGCGAGCCGGGATAGATCAGCTCCTGCAGCGTCATGCCCGAGGGAGCTGTACGCTGCGCGCCCAAACCCTGAATGATGGAGAGCGGCACAATGATGGTGCGTGTCCACGACGACATCTCGTAGAGAAAGCTGCCCGGCACAATCATGATCTCCGCCGGCACCGTGGGAACAAACTCACGCGGGAACAGACCGAAGAGGCTCAGGTTGATCTTGGTGTAGCTGTTGCATGCCTGCAACCCGCCAAGCTCCAGAATGCGCTCGCGAGCGGCGCGCATGCACCGGGAGTCCACATCCTCACCCATGATCTTGAGCGCGGTATAGGCCTTCACTGTTGCGTTCACATCGGCTTCGCCCTGGGCGAAGAGATTCCATCCGCCGTCGGCAAGCTGACAGGCCTTTAGATAACGGACGAGCTTCGCTGTACGCTGGGCGCATGGGGGAGTCCACGCACCGCCCTCCTCCGGTGGGAAGAGCCAAAGCTGCAGCAACACGTAATCGGAAGCCAACGTGGAGTCTGCCGTGAGGTCGCCACACCAGTAACCATCGGCGTGCTGCTTCCGCAGCAGAGCCTCGGCCGTCAACGACAACTGCTGCTCCAGCTGGGTGATGCTCTGCTGGCTGAGCTCTTCGTTCTGCTGGTCTAATTCAAGACTACCGACGCTTACGATGGCTGGAACGGCACTGCCGAACTGCTCTCTCATCAGGCCTTCCCTCTCCTGCTCTTACGCTTGGATGTCGACTGCGGTTCCGCGGTACACATCTCTTTCAGTCGCGTCATGATCTGTGCGCGGCGCTCGCCGGTACAGATGGCGTCGTCGAAGCCGAACATCTCGGTGAACCAAAGGCCATCCACCGCCAGCCGCACAATTGTCGCAGTAATAGGGTCTATCCCATCGTGCTCCAGTAAAGCCTGCCAGCGCGCGTAAGCCTCACGCATGGGCTCCACGAGTTTCATATCCGTGGAGGCAGCGGCAATCGCCGAGGCAAAAACGTCCAGACGCTCTGGAGAGAGGCCTGCATCCTGCGCCCAGCGGCCTTCGAGTGACGCCAGAACAAAGGCCAGCGTATTGCGCCCGGGTCTGTCAGGAAGCTCTGCCTTGGCTGTCGCGAGATCACGATCGAAGTACTCAATGGTGCGCGCCACCAGTCCGGCGACCAGCTCTTCCTTGGAAGGAAAGTGATACAGCAGCCCTCCCTTGCTGACCTGGGCTCTCTCGGCAACGCGGTCGAGGGTCAACTGCTGCGAGCCCTCTCTGCGGATCAGAGTCTCGGCGCTTTTAAGAATTGTGTCGCGCTTGCTCATTGCGCAATTAGTATACCGTCCAGACGGTACAGTAACCCTTTTATCCGTAAGCCTCTATGCTGGAGCGAATGTTCGCTGACCTATCTCTCGCCCATCGGCTGGAGCTCGCCGAAGGCCATGCCTGCCTGGATTTCGCTCATACCCGCAAACGCCTTACCCCCGAAAGCAGCACTGCCTGGGATGCGGCGCATGGCGCCATTGCGGTTTTCGACGGACCCGACTCTCCGCTGACTCAAACCTTCGGCCTGGGAATCACAAGTCGGGATAGCTATGAAGGAAGCCTTGAAATGCTGGAGCAGTTCTTCTTCTCGCGCGGCGCCCCGGCCAACCACGAGGTCTCGCCGCTGACTGGTCTCGCGCTGCATCAACTGCTCTGCAAACGCGACTATCAGCCGATCGAGATGAGCAGTGTGATGTATCAGCCCGCGCATTGCCCTGAGGTCCCCGCAGTCGTCGATGTGCGCATCGTGAAGCAAGACCAGGCTGACCTGTGGGGCCGCGTTGGCGCGGATGCGTGGGCGGCAGACCATCCTGAGTTCCGAGAGTTCCTGCTGGATATGGGAAAGATCTCGACCAGCCGGGAGAATACCCACTGCTTTCTCGCAATCGTCGATGGAGAGCCGGCGGCGACGGCAGTACTGCACGTGCATGGCGGTGTAGCGCTCTTTGCCGGTTCTGCGACTCTTCCTGGTTTGCGACGGCGTGGAGCACAGTCAGCGCTGCTCAACGCACGTATGCGTCATGCCTGCGCACTGGGATGTGACCTCTTCATGATGGTGTCTGAGCCAGGCAGCACTTCACAACGTAATGCTGAACGCAATGGTTTCCGTATTGCCTATACACGGACGAAGTGGCAGCTTGTTCCACCGGCGATTGGTTAACCGAAAACTGGGTGTCCCATCCATCGCGTACGGGGTCCCCGACGAACTTGTTCGTTGGGGTGTAACGCGATGGGTGGGATGTAGGTAAAGCCGCAACAATACGATTCGAGCTACGCTCGAATTTCCCACCCATTGCTACGCAATGGATGGGGCACCCAGTTTAGTGGTAGTTCTTAAAAACGAAACGCTCCCCGAAGGGAGCGTTTCCTGTTCTTGATCACGCTTACGCTGTGACCGGCTCGGCGATCTCCTTGAGACGCTTCTCGAGCAGAGCTTCCAGCTCCTCGAGCGCCTTGGAGAAGCCCTCGATGCCTTCCTTCAGCTTGTCATGAGCCATGCGGTCCTCGGCATGCATCTTCTCGAAGGTAGCCTGATCGATCGTGATCTTCTCGATCTCCTGCGCCTTGGCCTTCTCAGCATCCAGCTTCTTCTCGAGCGGTGCGTCCTTGGAGTCCAGCTCTTCGAGCAGCTTGGGCGAGATGGTCAGAAGGTCGCTTCCGGCCAGCTCAATGATCTCGCCGATGTTGCGGAAGCTGGCGCCCATCACCTGGGTCTTGTAACCGAACTTCTTGTAGTAGTTGTAGATGCGGGTAACTGACTGCACGCCGGGGTCATCGGCGCCGGTGTAGTCCTTACCGGTGTCCTTCTTGTACCAGTCGAGGATGCGGCCGACAAACGGGGAGATCAGCGTGACCTTCGCTTCGGCGCAGGCAATGGCCTGGTGGAGACCGAAGAGCAGCGTCAGGTTGCAGTGGATGCCTTCCTTCTCCAGCTCCTCAGCGGCTTTGATACCTTCCCAGGTCGAGGCAATCTTGATCAGGATGCGCTTGCGGCTGATGCCGGCATCTTCATACTGCTTGATGATGTCGTGAGCGACAGCGATCGTCTTCTCTTTGTCGTAGGAGAGGCGAGCGTCCACCTCGGTCGACACGCGGCCGGGAACGATCTCAAGAATCTTCTTGCCGAAGGCGACGGCCAGCGTCTTGAAGGCTTCGGCGGCAATCGCCTTATCGTCGGCGTTGGCGCCGGCCTTCTGCTTGGCTTTCTTCAGCACTTCGTCCACGATGTGCGAATAGGCGGGCATGATCGCCGCGGCGGTGATCAGGGACGGGTTGGTGGTGGCGTCAGTCGGCTTAAATTTCTCCATCGACTGCATATCGCCGGTGTCGGCTACGACGGTTGTGTACTGCTTGAGCTGCTCCAAAAGGGTCGCCATTGGAAAGTTCTCCTCGCACTTTAAGACTACACCTTCCAGAGGAACAGCTGTTGTGGTCCTACCAATACATCGCTCCCCGCTGGAATCCATAGCCCCGCCCACATTTCCACATCGACCGCAATATCTTGGGTTGCTTTCTAATGGATCGCAAGCTACTGTGGAGGAACTTCACGATGTGCAGGGAAAGACCGGTGGAAACCCGGCACTGTCCCGCAACGGTTAAAGTCCGAGCACCTGCCGTGAGGAATACGCAATCATCGTCCCCGCGGAGGGAATGGCGTGGTCAGCGGCTCAGGTGCCTTTTTTGCGCTCGCACCCTGGAAGCCCTCCTCTCCCGCCACGACCGCAGAGGCCGGTGACAAGGAGCTCATGAGCGATGGCCACCCTCTCCACCCATCCCATTTCGCAGACCTCACTGCATGATGTACATCCGGGTTTTCCCGCGCCTGCCTCGGAAACCGCGGTCATGCATGTGCGCAAGCGCAACGGCTCGCTGGAGCCGGTCGACGTCAATAAGATCGTGCGTGCGGTACAGCGCTGCGCCCAGGGCCTGAATGGAGTCGATGCGATCCGTGTCGCATCGAAGACCATCGGCGGCCTGTACGACGGTGCAACCACCCGGGAACTGGACAAGATTTCCATCGACACCGCCGCGGCGCTGATCGCCGAGGAGCCGCAATACTCACGCCTGGCGGCGCGCCTGCTGCTGGCCACCATTCACAAAGAGGTGGCCAACCAGAACCTGCACTCGTTCTCGCAGTCCATTGCTTATGGAAACGCCGAGGGTGTAGTGAACAAGGCGGTTGCCGAGTTTGTGAATACGCATGCCCGCAAGCTGAATCACGCCATCGACGATGAGTTCAGCGACCGTTTCGAATACTTCGGCCTGCGCACCGTATATGACCGCTATCTGCTGCGCGACCCCATCTCGCGGAGCGTGATCGAGACGCCGCAGTACTTCTTCCTCCGCGTCTCTTGCGGCCTGGCCGGCACACCGGCCGAGGCGATCGAGTTCTATCGCCTGATCGCCTCGCACGAGTACATGCCCTCTTCACCGACGCTTTTCAACTCCGGCACCAAGCATGCGCAGATGTCGAGCTGCTACCTGCACGACTCTCCTTCAGACTCGCTGGAGTCGATCTACGACGCGTATAAGTCGGTGGCGATGCTCTCGAAGTTCTCCGGCGGCATCGGCCTTGCCTTCCACCGCGTCCGCAGCGAAGGCTCTCTGATCCGCGCCACCAACGGCCTGAGCAATGGCATTGTGCCGTGGCTGCGCACCCTGGACTCCTCAGTTGCCGCGGTCAACCAGGGTGGCAAGCGTAAGGGCGCCTGCTGCGTCTACCTCGAGCCCTGGCACGCCGACATCGAACAGTTCCTGGAGCTGCGCGACAACACCGGCGATCACGCCCGCCGCACCTACAACCTGAACCTCGCCAACTGGATCCCCGACCTCTTCATGGAACGCGTGGATGCCGACGGCATGTGGTCACTCTTCGACCCGAAGGATGTTCCGCATCTACCTGATCTCTTCGGCGATGCCTTCAAGGCTTCGTATGAGCAGGCTGAGGCAGACAAGAAGTATGCGCGCCAGGTGAAGGCCCGCGATCTCTACGCCCGCATGATGCGCACGCTGGCGGAGACCGGCAATGGCTGGATGACCTTCAAGGATGCCTGCAATGTGAAGTGCAACCAGACCGGCGCTCCCGGCAACACCGTCCATCTCTCGAACCTGTGCACCGAGATCACCGAGGTGAGCAGCAAAGACGAGACCGCAGTCTGCAACCTGGGTTCCATCAACCTGGCCCTGTATCTCACTCCAGAAAGCAAGTTCGACTTTGCCAAGCTGGCCGAGACGGTTCGTATCGCTGTACCGATGCTCGACCGCGTGATCGACATCAACTACTACCCGGTCGAACCCGCAGCGAAGTCCAACGCCAAGTGGCGTCCGGTAGGCCTGGGCCTGATGGGGCTGCAGGATGTCTTCTTCCAGATGAAGATCGCCTTCGACTCGCGCGAGGCTCGTGAGCTCTCGCGCAAGATTCAGGAAGAGATCTACTATCACGCTCTGGTAGCCAGCAATCAGCTCGCTGAGCGTTTCGGCGCTCACGAAGCCTTCGCACAGAGCCGTCTGGCCGAGGGCAAGCTGCAGTTCGATCTCTGGAACATCGTTCCTGAAGATACGGCTCGCTGGGACGAGCTCCGCGAGCGCATCAAGCAGTTCGGCGTTCGTAACTCGCTGCTCATCGCCATCGCTCCGACGGCCACCATCGCGTCGATCGTCGGTTGCTACGAGTGCATCGAGCCCCAGATCTCCAACCTCTTCAAGCGCGAGACGCTGTCGGGCGAGTTCCTCCAGGTGAACAAGTACCTGGTCAACGATCTGAAGGAACGCGGCCTCTGGAACGAGGAGATGCGCCAACGTCTGAAGCTGAGCGAAGGCTCTGTACAGGGCATCGACGAGCTGCCGGATGATCTGAAGCTGGTCTACCGTACTGTGTGGGAGATTCCCATGCGCTCGCTGATCGATATGGCGCGCGATCGCGGAGCCTACATCGACCAGTCGCAGAGCCTGAATCTCTTCGCCGAAAGCCCGAACATCGGCAAGCTGTCTTCGATGTATATGTATGCCTGGAAGAACGGCATCAAGACCACCTACTACCTGCGCTCGCGCCCGGCGACGCGTATCGCCAAGACCACCATCCAGGGCTCCAGCGCGCGGCAGACTGCCCCGGCAGCCGCTCCCGTCGCTACCACAACCTACACGCCCTCTGAGGCAATCGCCTGCTCGCTCGAGAATCCCGAGAGCTGCGAAGCCTGCCAGTAATCCAACTCATCCGCCAGTCCTTCTCTCACCCGGGAAGGACTGGCCCTGTACTCGAAGGAGCCTATCCATGTCTTCGTCTACGTCTTCCGTTGAAGTTCCCGAACATATCCTCGATCCCGGTCTCTGCCTGACCCTGCGCCCCATGCGCTACCCGGTCTTCTATGACATGTTCCGCGACGGCATCAAGAACACCTGGACCGTGGAAGAGGTCGACTTCTCCACCGATCTGGTCGATCTGCGCAGCAAGCTCTCCCCGGCCGAGATTCACCTTATCCAGCGCCTCGTCGCCTTCTTCGCCACCGGTGACGCCATCGTCTCCAACAACCTGGTGCTGAATCTCTACAAGCACATCAACTCGCCCGAAGCGCGCCTCTATCTCTCGCGCCAGCTGTTTGAAGAGGCTGTGCACGTGCAGTTCTATCTGACGCTGCTGGACAACTACATCCCTGATCCCGATGAACGCGCCGCCGCCTTCGCCGCTGTCGAGAACATTCCTTCCATCCACAAGAAGGCTGACTTCTGCATGCGCTGGATGGATTCCATCCAGAAGCTCGATCAACTGGAGACGGTAGAGCACCGCCGCCAGTTCCTGCTGAATCTGATCTGCTTCGCCTCCTGCATCGAAGGCCTGTTCTTCTTCGCCGCGTTTGCCTATGTCTACTTCCTGCGCTCGAAGGGCCTGCTACACGGCTTGGCCTCCGGAACGAACTGGGTCTTCCGCGATGAGAGCGCGCACCTGGAGTTCGCCTTCGAGGTCGTCAACGTTGTCCGCAACCAGCAGCCGGATCTCTGGGATGCACAACTGGAACAGGACATCGTCGAGATGTTGAAAGATGCCGTGAACTCCGAGCTGCAGTTCGCCGAAGACCTGCTCTCCGGCGGTGTCGCCGGCCTGAGCGTACGCGATATGCGCCAGTACCTCGAATACGTCGCCGACTCACGCGTCGCCCGCCTGGGCATGCAGCCGATCTTCGGCAGCAAGAATCCCTTCGGCTTCATGGAGCTGCAGGACGTGCAGGAACTGACCAACTTCTTCGAACGCCGCGTCTCCGCCTACCAGATTGCGGTTGCAGGTGAGGTCGACTTCAGCCATGAGGATTTCTAAAGAAATTGAATGATTGAAGAATGGAATCATTGAATAACAAAGCCCTCTCGTAGCGAGAGGGCTTTCTGCTTTTTGCCGTACATTATTCAATTCTCCAATTATTCCTTTATTCAAGTCGTGCGCTCTGCGCACGACTTGACTCATATTGCAAATTGCGATATAAATATTGCGGATTGCAATAGCCATGAAACTGGCAGAGAAAATCCGCTACCTCCGCGAGGTGGAAGGTTCGCTTCGCGGGATGAACCGGTCGATGACGCAGCAGGAACTGATGCGGGCCATTGAGGCAGAGACCGGAGGCTCACTGAGCCAGAGCTACCTCTCGCAGATCGAGAGCGGAGCTCGTCCTCACCTCACCAATACAACCAGGCAGGTGCTGGCGAAGTTCTTCAAGGTCCATCCCGGCTATCTGGTGGATGACCCTGAGGGATATCACGCTGATCTGCTGTCGGATGCACGGGTGCTGGAGGACAAGGTGGATCTCTGGCTGGTCAGCGGATCTGAGCGTTTCCGGCGCGATCCGGAGCTGCGCGCCGCGCTGCTGAAGGTGGCACGCAATGATCGCTCCCGGCAATGCCTGCTGTTGCTGGCATCGATTCTCGACACGCCCCACCTGGTCGAGCGGCTGACAGAAATTCTGCGGCCGGCAGAGGTGGAGAGGAAACCTGCGAAGCTCGTTCGCAAGAAGACGGCCCGCGGAAGGAAGGAATAACGATGAACTGGGATGTCTTTTATCTGGTCTGCTTTGGTACCGGCTTGGTGTTGAGCCTGCTGTCCGCGGTCGGTGGTTTTGGACATCTTCATCTGGGACACTTCCACCTCGGCCACTCGGCCGGCTTGCACCACGGTCATGGAGTCTCCCGCTTCAACGCCTTCACCGTCCTTGCCTTCCTTTGCTGGTTCGGCGGCGCAGGTTACCTGCTGCACCATTACAGCGCTCTGTTTGCGCCTCTGGTGCTGCTGCTGGCGGCGGGAAGCGGTCTGGTGGGTGCGGCGATTCTGTTCACCTTCTTTGCGAAGGTGCTGTTGCCGCGAGAGCGGGAGCTGACCGCCGAAGACACAGACGTTCGTGGTGTTACCGGACGGTTGAGCGCAGGCATTCGCGATGGAGGTACCGGTGAGTTGCTGTACACACAGAACGGCGTGCGTTGCTCGGCGATTGCACGCAGCGCGGATGGACAGCCGTTACCGCGTGGAACCGAGGTGATCGTGCTGCGTTATGAGCGAGGCGTGGCCTACGTGAGGCCATGGAACGAGCTCCAGCTCGACCGCACGGACTAACTCAAGTTCTTCTACCTGAGCTGCAGAAGAAAAGCTCAATGCCTGCCCGGCCGCAGCCAGCGACCGTGTGAACGGCAGATCACGCCTTATAACTGGCTATAACTCAAAGGAATGTTATGCCGGATTCGGTATTCATTATTGTTGGACTCATTGCCGTATCGACGCTGGTTCTTCTGGTCCTTCTGGCCAAGATGTTTCGTAAAGCCGGACCGAACGAAGCCCTGATCGTCTACGGTTTTCGTGGGCCGCGTGTCATCAAGGGACACGGCTCGGTGATCTTCCCGCTCGTGGAGAGCTGCCGCGAGCTCTCGCTTGAACTGATGTCGTTCGACGTTGCTCCGCAGCAGGACATGTACACCAGGCAGGGTGTCGCCGTCACCGTGGAGGCTGTGGCACAGATCAAAGTACGTAGCGATCAGCAGTCGATCCTTACAGCCGCGGAGCAGTTTCTAACCAAAACACCCGCACAGCGCGAAGGCCTGATCCGCCTGGTGATGGAAGGTCATCTGCGTGGCATCATCGGTCAGCTGACGGTAGAGCAGATCGTGAAAGAGCCGGAGATGGTTGCCGACCGCATGCGCTCTACCTGCGCTGAGGACATGAGCAAGATGGGTCTGGAAGTCGTCTCGTTCACCATCAAGGAGGTGCGTGACAAGAACGAATACATCACGAATATGGGCCGCCCGGACGTTGCCCGTATTCGCCGCGACGCGGAGATTGCCGCAGCCGAGGCCGAGCGCGATACCGCCATCAAGCGTGCCAATGCCTTACGGGAAGCCGCCATTGCCAAGGCCGCTGCCGACCAGGAGCGTGTGATCGCCGAGACCGCCTCGATGGCCAAACAGGCCGAGGCGCAACGCGACCTCGACATCCAGAAGGCGCAGTTCACCGAGCAGAGCCGCCGCCAGGAAGCCCAGGCCGACAAAGCCTATGAGCTGCAGACCAATGTCATGCAGCAGCAGGTGATCGCCGAGCAGGTGAAGGTACAGCAGGTGGAGAAGGAGCAGCAGGTCAAGGTGCAGGAGGCTGAGATCCTGCGTCACGAGAAAGAGCTGATCGCGACGGTGCTCAAGCAGTCTGAGATCGAACGGAAGCGCATCGAGAACCTCGCTGCCGCTGAACGTGCTCGTCTGGTTGCTGAGGCCGAAGGCCGTGCCTCTGCGATTCGTGCTCAGGGTGAAGCCGAGGCTGCCATCATCTTCCAGAAGGGTGAAGCGGAAGCGAAGGCCATGAACGTGAAGGCCGAGGCCTACCAGGAGTGGACGCAGGCCGCCGTTGTCGACCGCCTGATCTCGAATATGGCTGAGGTGGTTCGCGCCATGAGCGAGCCGCTCTCGAAGGTGGACAAGATCACCATCGTCTCCACCGGCGATGGCAACAACGTCGGCGCGAACAAGCTTACCGGCGAGATGACCAAGATCGCCTCGCAGGTGCCGGCTCTGTTCGAAGCCCTGAGTGGTATGAACCTGAACGACCTGATGAGCAACGTGAAGCAGATGAAGCCTCGCGACAACTCTCAGGGCAACAGCCATGTGTAAGCTGTAGGTCCGCTGAGCCGCGTTATGCGGCTCAGCGGACTCCGATGGAAGGAGGAACCCACCATGCCGCTACTGGAAAGAGTCACCACACTGCTGCGAGCAAATCTCAACGACCTGATCGACAAGGCCGAAGATCCCGAAAAGATGATCAAGCAGCTCCTGCTCGATATGGAAAACCAGCTGCTCCAGGTAAAGACCCAGGTGGCAATCGCTGTCGCCGACCTGCATCTGCTGGAGAATCGCAAGCACGAGCATGAAGAGTCTGCTGCCGGCTGGCGCCGCAAAGCCGAGCTGGCGATCGGACGCCACGATGAAGATCTGGCTCGCGCCGCACTGGACCGCAGCCTGAGCGCACAGCAACTGGCTGTCAGTTTCAACCAGCAGATTGAGGATCAACAGGTAGAACTGGACACGATGCGCAACGCCTATCTGCAACTACAGGCGCGCATGAAAGAGACCGAAGCACAGTGCGAGCTGCTGATGGCCCGGAACCGCCGTGCCCGCGCTGTAAGCAAAGCCACCGCAGCCCAGACGAAGATCGCCGATGGAGCAGCGCTACGTTCGCTGGACCGGATGAAAGCGAAGATCCTGGGACAAGAGGCCGAGAACACCGGAGCACAAGCTGTGCTTGGGATAAATACGGTAGAAGACCGCTTTCATAAGCTGGAGCGCGAAAGCCAGATCGATGCTTTGTTGCTGGAGCTCAAAGAACAACAACGATTGCCCGGTTAAATTGAATGATTGAAGAACGGAATGATTGAATGATGACCTGGGTGGGTGGGAGCAGCGGGCTTTCAGCCCGCTGATAAAAGCGTAAAAGTAAATGGGCTTTAGCCCATTTCTATATTGAGCCGATAGACCGTGGGCTGAAAGCCCACGGCTCCCACCAATTCGAGCTCCGCTCGAACGTCCCATGTCCCCAAGGGACATGGGGCCCGTGTACGGGTTCTCCCCAATATCCCGCGAACTTCCCTACCATTTTCCATGTACACTTCCGGCATCACCGCTATGTCGAGCCTCCAGGACACACTCATCCTCGAACAACAAATCGCGCGCCTGCAGGCGCTGCTCGAGGCTTCGCGTCAGGTGCACTCCACCATTCAGGCGAGCGAGGTACTGCAGCAGACCGCGCGCATCGTCGTGCGTGAGTTGGAGATGGAGGGAGCGGTTTTTCTCGCGCCGGATGGTTCAGCGTTGACCGCCTACGGTGAGGCTCCTGACCCGCCGTTCGATAACTGTCCCCGGTTCGCCCTTCTCTCGAAGGAAGGCGCCAGCCTGGCTACGCTGATCGTCGCCACACCGCAGAATGCGGATCTCTCGCTGTACGAGCAGGACTTCCTCGAAGGTCTTGTCCTGCAGACCGCCGTCGCACTGGAGAACGCGACCTTTCACGAACGCAATCTGCAGTGGGCTCGCGTGCAGCAGGACCTGGACGCTGCCCGGCAGATCCAGCGCTCATTGCTTCCCAAAGCCATGCCGCAGATCCCCGGCTTCACCATTGCTGCGCGTTCCACCACCTGCTATGAAGTGGGCGGCGATTATCTGGACACCATCGAGTTGCCAGACGGATCGCACCTGATGGTCGTTGCCGATGTCGCCGGCAAAGGCCTGGCTTCCGCCATCGTCGCCACCAGCTTCCGGGCCGCCTTCCGGTCACTGGCCAGCCGCGCGGTATCGCTGGCCGAGATGGCGGCACAGGTGGGCCAACAGCACTACGATGAAGGCAGTGAGGCACGGCGCCGCTATGTAACGGCAATCCTGTTGAAGCTCGATCCCAGGACCGGCGAAGGAGAGATCGTGAACTGCGGCCATAATCCCGGCATTCTGTTGGAGCCGGATGGCAGTCTGCGCATGATCGAGGCCTCCGGGCCTCCGCTGGGCATGTTGCCCGGCATGACCTATACCGCGGAGCCGATCCATGTTCCCGCCGGAGCCCGCGTGCTGCTTTACACCGATGGTCTGAGCGAGGTCTTCTGCGGCGAGGATGAGTTCGGCAGCGAGCGGCTGGCGGCAGCCTTTCAGCAGCTTGAGACACGCGATCCGGAGGCGATGCTCGATGCAATCTGGGCGGCGCTCGCCGCCTTCTCCAACAACGCACCACCAACCGATGACATGACCGGCCTGGCCCTCTGCCATCTTGAGGCAGCAACCGCATGAAGAACGGAAGCGCCGTCGAAGTAACCCTGCCCTCCGAGCTCGGCTTTGAAAAAGTAGCCATGAGCACGGCCGCCAGCATGGCCCAGTTGATGGGTTTCAGTCCCGACCGCATTGAAGATCTCAAAACGGCTGTGGCCGAGGCGTGCATCAATGCGATCGAGCACGGCAACCAGATGAACGACACGCTCTCCGTAGCCGTGATTCTGTCACCCGGCGAAGATCACCTTGAGATCAAGGTCATTGATGATGGAGCAGGCATCATAGGACAACCGGCCACACCCGATATCGACCGCAAGATGGCCGGCGAAGAGGACCCGCGCGGCATGGGCATCTTTCTGATTCAGTCACTGGTCGATGAGGCCGAATGGCACCAGGGTCCGCCGGGGAAGAGCTTCGTGCGGCTGGTGATCCGCCTCGATAAGGAGAAGAATTAATGCAGGCCCCGACGAAAGTTGCTACGCGGACAGCGACCGCTGCCTCCGGAGCTCCGGTGACCATCCTCGCCTTTGCAGGCGACATCGCCTCCACCTCGAAGGAGCCCATCCTGGAGGCGTACGAAGCTACCGACGCGCAGAAGCTTCTGCTGGACTTCTCCGGAACCGAGTACGTGAACTCCTCCGGCATCGCCATCATCATCCAGTTGCTGCTGGACGCCACCAAGGCCGGTGGCCGGACAGTTGGCATCTTCGGCCTGACACCACATTTTCAAAAGGTCTTCACCATGGTGGGCATCGGCAAGTACGCCACACTTTCACCGAATGAAGCCGCGGCTCTGGCCAGCCTTTAAAAGGAACATACATGCCGCGCCGATCTCTTCTCACGATTCTGTTGTTGCTGAGTATGGCGGCGCTGCACGCACAGACACCTGTTCCAGCGCCCGAAAATGCCGACCCCTCGCATCTGACGTGGACCGGCATGGACCGGCCGCTGAACATCTCCTCCTTCTGGTTCACCAACTCCACGCAGGATGATCCTGCCTTCGCGCAACCCGGTTATGACGACTCTCACTGGAGGCCGCACAAACGCGGCGAGACGCTGCGCGCCTACTGGCAACGGCCCTCAAGCGTGGTCTGGTATCGCACTCACATCGAAGTCCCTCCTGGGGCCGGAGATCTTACCGTCAGCATCAGGAGTATCCATGGTCCGTTTGAGTTGTATGCCAATGGCCAGAAGGTTGGCGGGGCAGGCAGCATGGGAGGTCAGGGAGTCTTTGGCGACATGATTCCCTTGGTCTATCATCTGCCGGCAAATATTGCACCGGATGGCCACCTGGTTCTTGCCCTGCGCGCAGGCATTCTGGTCACCAACAATTCGGCGCAGGGCGGCATCGGTACCGACTCTTACCTGCTTCTGGGCTCGGCCGCGCACAGCAACGACACGCGTTCGCTCGCCGTCTTCGAGAGCCTGGCCAGTAATTACACCAATTCGGTGATCGCATGTATCGCCGGCATCGTCGCCATAGGACTCTTTCTCTCAGCGCGTGGACGGGAGTACCTTGACCTCGCCATCAGCTACATCACGCTGGCGGTATACAACATAGTGGAGATCTGGGAGTTCTCCAGGCCAATCTCGCGCAGCGGCTTTGCCCTGCTTCTGACGACGCTGCTGGCCACTATTCCCGTCCTCTTTAATCTCGAGTTCATTCGCCGCATTCTGGGACGGCCGCGCTGGAAGCTCTTCGGAGTAACCCAGGTTCTAATGCTGGTCAACAGTGTTGCGCTGCAGAACCTTTTTGTATTCGCACCGCAAACATTTTCTTTCCTGGTCCAGGGACTCTTCCCGACGGCTTTTGCCATCGCCACCTATGCTCTCCTCGACTTCGTTGTTCCGATCATCATCTTCCGGGCATGGCGAGGCGGGAATCGCGACGCAGGCCTGCTTCTGGTCGCCGTACTGCCGTCGTCCGTGCTGGTTCTGGCGCAGATTACCCGCAGCATCCTCATTCTTGCGAAGGCGATCGCGGGCGGCAACAATCCTCTCGAACGGGTTCCCGGCATTACCTTCGATATCGGCTGGTCTGAAGTCACGTCTTTCTTCGCCAGCATTGTTCTGCTGCTCTTCATGGTGCTGCGCACCATCCGTCTGGCACGCGAGAAGGCCGAGCTCTCTGCCGAGATTGCAGCCGCGCACAACGTACAAACGCTGCTGCTGGCGCGCGCAGCGCAGCCTACGCCGGGCTTTGCTGTCGAGACGGCATACCGTCCGGCCTCAGAGGTAGGCGGCGACTTCTTCCTGATCTCCCCGGGGCAGGACGGCTCGCTCTTCGCCATCGTCGGCGATGTTTCCGGCAAGGGCATGCAGGCTGCCCTGCGTGTCTCGCTGATTCTGGGCGCGCTGCACCGCGAGAGTTCACGCGAGCCGTCGATCGTGCTGCAGAACCTGAACAGCGCCCTGCTCTCGCAAGGAGACATCGGTTTCACCACCGCCTGTGCGCTGCTGGTGGAAAAAGACGGACGCTTCCGGTACGCGAATGCAGGACACCTGAATCCCTATCTCGACGGAGAGGAGTTGCCGAGCGCCGGAGCTCTTCCGCTCGGCATCAGCCCCCAGGCGGAGTACGACACGGAGCATGGAAACCTGGCCACCAGGCAACGGCTGGTGCTGCTGAGCGACGGCGTGCCAGAGGCGCGCTCGGCCGCAGGCGATCTGTATGGCTTCGACAAACTGGTAACACTGACGCGTTTGCCCGCCAACGACATCGCCGAGGTAGCGCATGCCTTTGGACAGACAGACGACATAACGGTGCTGGCGTTGGCGCTGGCCTAAGGCACGTCCGGCGCTCAGGAAAAACCTGACAAAAGCTCGACTTCTCTTGATTCGGTAAACCGTGGGCTGGAAGCCCACGGCTCCCACCCATTCGAGCTACGCTCGAATATCCACTGAAGCCGGATTTCCCGAGCCTTCCTGCTCACACATAAACCACGCAATCGCGATAGCATACATAGCTGGTATGAGTGAAAAACGCTGGGTCCTTTTGATCGCCTCCGAGGTTGGCGGCACCGAATCTGTATCCGACCGCGCCATGGGGCGCCTGGTCGAAGCCATCTCAGACGAAGGCTACGATGTCGTCCGTACGACGACGCCGGAAGACGGCTTGTCGCTGGTCATTTCGGACCCCTCCTACTCCGCGGTTCTGCTGGACTGGGACCTCGAAGGCGACAGCCAGTTCGAAGAGCGCGAGGCCGTGCAGATTCTGCGCGCCGTACGCCGCCACAACAAAAAGATCCCGATCTTCCTCATCGCCGATCGCACCCTGGTCAGCGAGCTGCCGATCGAGGTCGTCAAGCAGGTGCACGAGTACATCCACCTCTTCGGCGACACCCCGGCCTTCATCGCCAACCGCGTCGACTTCGCCGTCGAGCGCTACCACGAAACCCTGCTGCCGCCCTACTTCCGCGAACTGAAGAAGTACACCGACCAGGGCGCGTATAGCTGGGACGCTCCCGGCCACATGGGCGGCGTCGCCTTCCTGAAGCACCCCATCGGCATGGAGTTCCACCGCTTCTTCGGTGAGAACCTCATGCGCTCGGATCTTGGTATCTCCACCGCTCCGCTGGGAAGCTGGCTTGACCATCTTGGACCTCCGGGAGACGCCGAGCGCAACGCCGCCCGCATCTTCGGAGCGGACTGGACCTTCTTCGTCCTGGGCGGCTCGTCAAACTCCAACCAGATCGTCGGTCACGGTGTCATCGCGCAGGACGACATCGTCCTGGCCGACGCCAACTGTCACAAGTCCATCTGTCACTCGTTGACCGTCACCGGAGCTCGCCCCGTCTACTTCAAGCCGACACGCAACGGCTACGGCATGATCGGCCTGGTGCCCCTCAAGCGCTTCAGCGCGAAGAACGTAAGGGATCTCATCGCGAAGAGTCCGTTCTGCAAAGGCGCTGCCTCACAGGAGGCGACCTACGCCGTCGTCACCAACTCCACCTACGACGGTCTCTGCTATGACGTGAACCGCGTCGTCAAAGAGCTGGCCGCCTCCGTTCCTCGTGTTCACTTCGACGAAGCCTGGTACGCCTACGCCAAGTTCCACTCCATCTACAAAGGCCGTTATGCCATGGGTGTTCCGGAGGATATGCCGAATCGCCCGGCGATCTTCGCGGTGCAGTCCACGCACAAGATGCTGCCGGCCTTCAGCATGGCATCGATGATCCACGTCAGTCTGTCGGAACGCGCCCCGATGGACTTCGACCAGTTCAACGAAGCCTTCATGATGCACGGCACCACTTCGCCGTTCTATCCGCTGATCGCCTCACTCGACGTGGCAGCGGCCATGATGGATGAGCCCTCAGGCCCGACGCTGATGGAAGACACCATCCAGGACGCCATCAGCTTCCGCAAGGCCATGTCTTCGGTCGCCCACCGTCTGCGCTCCACGGAAGACAACGGAGATGGCTGGTTCTTCCGCCTCTTCCAGCCGGAGTCGGTGACCGATCCCCTCAGCGGAGATACCCACCTCTTCGAAGAAGCTCCGGACGAGTTGCTGGCAACCAATCCCTCATGCTGGACTCTGAAGCCAGGCCACGACTGGCACGGCTACCAGGACGCCGATATCGCCGATGAGTATTGCATGCTCGACCCCACCAAGGTCACCATCCTGACCCCGGGCGTCGACGCGCAGGGCACCGTGGCCGACTGGGGTATCCCCGGCGCCATCCTGACCGAGTTTCTCGACTCCCGCCGCGTGGAGATCGCCCGTACCGGCGACTACACCGTTCTGGTGCTCTTCAGCGTGGGCACGTCAAAGGGTAAGTGGGGATCGCTGCTGGAGAACCTCTTCGAGTTCAAGCGTCTCTACGACAGCGAGGCGTCGCTGGAAGAAGCGCTGCCCGAGCTGGTAGCCCGCTTCCCGCAGCGTTATCGCAACTCGACCTTGAAGGAGCTCTCTGACGAGATGCACGAGGCCATGATCGAGCTGAACCTCGCCGGCCTGGTCAACGCCGCCTGCGACGAAGACTTCGATCCCGTGCTGACCCCGTCGCAGACCTATCAGAAGCTCGTCCGCCACGAGACCGAGCGCTTGCCCTTCGCCAAGATGGCCGGCCGCATCGCCGCCGTGATGCTGGTCCCCTATCCTCCGGGCATCCCGATGTCGATGCCCGGCGAGCGGCTGGGCGGACCGAACAGCCCGGTCATCAAGTTGATTCTGGCAATGGAAGAGTTCGGCAAGCGCTTCCCCGGCTTCGAACGTGAAGTCCACGGCATCGAGGTCGACGGCAACGGCAACTACTGGATGCGCGCCGTAATTGAGAAGGGCGTCCGCGGCAAGAAGAAGAAATCGCGTCAGTCTGCGGCGAAGTAATACATAACCCCCAGACCCGGCCGGGTCTGGGGTTTGTGTATTTAACCCGGATTTTTTGTTTGTCATCCCGCAGGGATCTGCTTTTGGCTTCGGGGGAGAAGCAGATTTCTCCGCTGACGCTACGAAATGACAAACAAAGAGACGGTCGAGCCCCCGCTCGAATTTCCATTACCCAACAATGTTCTTCAACGAACCAATCCCCTGAATCCGTACCTCTACCGTGTCACCACTCTGCATCGGCCCAACGCCCGCAGGTGTCCCGGTCGGAATCAGATCTCCCGGCTCCAGCGTCATCACCGCGGTGATGTAACGCAGAAGCTCGGGAATCGGGAAGATAAAGTCGTGTGTCTCACCGTGCTGGCGAACTTCTCCGTTCAGCAGCGTCTCGACGGTGATGGAACCCTTAAGCGGGTCCACCTCATCGGTCACCAGAGGTCCCACCGGGCAGGAAGTATCGAATCCCTTCCCTCGCGTCCACTGCCCATCCGCTTTCTGGATATCGCGCATGGTGACGTCGTTCACGATGGTGTAGCCGCGGATGTAGCTGCGCACATCCTCATCCGGCCCGATGCGGCTGGCTCGTTTCCCGATCACGATGCCGAGCTCTCCCTCGAAGTCCAGGCGCTGCGTAATAGCCGGCTTCCAGATGACGCCGCCCGGAGCCAGCAGCGCCGACGGAGGCTTGAGAAAGAGCAACGGCTCCTTGGGAACGTCATTGCCCATCTCGGCGGCGTGGTCGCGATAGTTACGCCCCACGCAGAGAATCTTCGAGGGCTCGGCCGGAGCCAGCAACTCAGCTTTGTCCAGAGCAAGGCTCACCGGCGCGCCGTTCGCCAGGCCTTCAAAGCTGGAAGCACGGGCGATGATGTTGTTTCCTTCGATACGTCCATAAAACGGCTGGCCGTCGGCGAGAAATCGGCAGTACTTCATCGCATCTCCTCAGTGACTGGTTCACTCTTACCGCTCTCATTGCCAGCGCGGTCCACGGCCGCAACCCGATAGCGATACTGTTTGCCTTTTATCGCCGTCGTGTCTGTAAACTGCGGCGCTGTGACAGGCATGGCAGTCAGGCGAAGCTCTCCGGAGTCATCGACACGATAGACCGCGTATCCCGCCAGGTCGGCCTCAGTTCCCGGCTGCCACGATAGAGAGATTCCTGATTCAGAGGACAGGGCCTCCAGGGACTGCGGAACCGCAGGTGGCGTCGTGTCTCGCAGGATGCCCGTATCCAGCTCTGTAACCTCACCGCCCACCCAGATCTCGTCCTTACCCAGCCGCAGACGACGGCGCCGCTCAAGGCGATACACGTAACGCTGGCCCGCCTCTGCCGTAGCGTCGACAGCACCGCCAGGGTCTCCCCCGGTTGCCGGCACGGCCAGCACGGTCTGTTGCTGCTGCTGCGCCCGCTTGCGCTCAATCGATGTCTTCTTTTTGGGTTGCGCCGTATCCGGCTCGATGCGCTCGATCCGGACCTCGTCAAACGGCATGGCAGACGGTGTCCAGCGAAGCAATAATCCCGTGGCTCCAAGTGAGGCCTGCAAACCCTGGATCTGGTCCGGAGCGTCTCCACCGGCGACCGTTACTGGCTTCGACCATCCCGCCGCCCGTCCACCCGCATTTGTGATGCGTACCTGGTAGTGCACCTCTACGGATGCACCAGAAGCAAAATTCTGAGGCAACGTGTCTTGTAAGTCATTGATCTTACTTATTGGCACTTTGATCACAGACGCACATTCCGATGTGCCCTCGCTGCGGCAGATCTCCACGTTGGAGTCGCGGTCCAGAGGCTCATTATCGGTTGTCGTCTTCGGGAGCGTGAGATGGAGAGTCACCCGGGTTCCCTGTCGAACTGCTGAAAGATCCGTAGGAACGCGCGCAAGATGAAGTGATGGTGGTTTTGGCGGCCCGGGATTCGCACATCCCATTGCCGCAAGAAGGGAGCAAGATGCACATAAATAAGCTTTTCTTTGCCTTAGTCGCATCCGTCTCGAAACCAGCACCACCACCTAGAGACTAGCATTCCGCACTTGGCATTTCTGACGTAAGAAATTTGCTACCGGGCCAAAATCCGATGTTTGCGACATAATGTATCCCCCTGCAGGAGAGCAAAACGCATGTCCCTCACCGCATCTCTTCCGGAAGATCCTGTCACCTCCGACCCGATCTCGGACGCTGCCGAATCAAGCATTCAGGAAAAACGCCTTGGCGAACGGGTCAAGGCATTGCGCCTGAAGAAGTCCATGGGTCTGGTGGAGTTGGGGCGCCACACCGGTCTATCGGCGAGTTTCCTTTCGCAGATCGAGACTGGCCGCGTGGTGCCGACTCTGCGCAACCTGGCACGTATTGCCCTGGTCTTCGCCAAGGACCTCTCCTACTTTTTCGAGCCGGAGCCACGACCGCTCTTTCGTATTCACCGCGCCAATGAGCGCGTGAAGATGCCGCAGTCCGGCACCGAAAACCCCGCCTACTACTTTGAAAACCTGGGATACCTGGTTCCCGATCGCCAGCTCGACCCCTATCTTGCCGAGTTTCTGCCACCGCAACCGGGCCGCGAGACACGCGCCCACCAGCACCCAGGGCATGAATTTCTGTATCTGCTGCAGGGACAGTTGCAGGTCACGCATGGCGGGCAGATACATCTGCTTGACGCCGATGATGCGATCTACTTCGATTCCGGCACCATCCACAGTTACCAGTGTCTTGGAGAGACCCATGCCCGCGCCCTGATCATCAGCATGCAGGGAGCACAGCAGGTTGACCCGGCACAGCGTCCACCCGCGAACGGATCGAACGCTTCCCGGCGACTGTCTGTGGTGAATCGTCCGCAGCAAAGCGCCTAAGGAGGAGGCTTGTGTCCGAGCCTCCGATGGCATTTTGGGTTTGTCATTTCGCAGCGACCGACGGGAGCGGAGAAATCTGCTTTTCTATCGATGCGCGAACTCGCCCGGAATGGTAACGCAAAGGCAGTCGCGCAAAGCGCGATACCCACCCTTCGCGATAAAGCCCGCGAAGAATGGGGGCAACGAGTGTGGTGGTTCAACCTCTGGCTCTACGGGATCAGCTTTTCCTGCAGGCCGGCGGAACCTACGGCAGACCCCAGGAAGAGCTCTTCCACGTCAAGCCAGTTATTCACCCGTCGGTAGCCCTTGATCAGCTTGTTGTGCGGCGAGGTGAACAGGATGCCTTCGCCTTTGAATCGCCGGAACTGCCGGGGGTTATCGTCGATCAGGTAATCCGCATCGATGATCCCCTTGTCGCCGCAGAAGACAATATGCGAGGGCGGCAGAAAGGGAAAGTGACGCTCCAGCCAGCGGAACTTCGCCGCGAACGAAGAAGGCACTTCCATGGCGGCCGAGGCGATAAAGACCTCATACCGTGCCTGCAGCGCCTGAATCACCCGCTGCGCATCTTCCATGATGGGCAGGTCGGCGAAGAAGTCCTCACTGGATAGATACTGCTGCAGCACATGGTGGCGGTCGACCGCGACAACGTCCCAGAGCCACTTGCCGGTGAGATCTTCTTTTGTAATCTGCTCACCGTGGTCGCGGTTGTAACGGGCAATGTGCTCACTGAGCGTGTCCGCCATCACCTCGTCCATATCGATTGCGATTCTTTTCAGTGACATAGGGCTTATATATAAATCGTACAGCGCTCAGCCCGCCTAGGAAACCTCGGTGGATTAATGGACCAGTCCGGAGCTGATGAATAAACTGCATCGGACCACTAACCGACACATCCAAAACCCTAGCAACAGACCCTATTTTTTGCCGGAACTTATGAGTGCTACAGCGACCCTGGACGAAACTACCTCCGCGCCTGCCGCCCCAGCACAGCCATGGCGTCCCAAGATCAACCCGTGGGTCATCGCCATGACGGTCACGCTGGCCACGTTCATGGAGGTGCTTGATACCTCCATCGCCAACGTGGCGCTGCCGCATATCGCCGGCGGCCTGGGAGCCAGCCAGGATGAAGCGACCTGGGTACTGACGGCCTATCTGGTGGCGAACGCCATCATCCTGCCGGCGGGCGCTTACATGACGACCTTTATCGGTCGTAAGAAGTTCTACATGATCTGCGTGGCGCTCTTCGGCATCTCGTCGGCGTTGTGCGGTCTTGCGCCCTCACTGCCGTTGCTGGTCTTCTTCCGCATCCTGCAGGGTGTGGGAGGCGGAGGCCTGGCGCCCTCCGAACAGGCCATCCTGGCCGATACCTTCCCACCCGAGAAGCGAGGCCAGGCCTTCGCCATGTACGGCCTCGCCGTGGTCGTGGCACCAGCTATCGGACCAACTCTGGGTGGATGGATCACCGACAACTACGACTGGCGATGGATCTTCTTCCTCAATGTGCCGATCTGTCTGGTGTCGCTCTTCCTTACCAGCCGCATCGTGGAAGATCCGCCGTATGTGCACAAGCAGGTTGCCGAGGCGCAGAAGGGCGGCATCAAGCTCGACTTCCTGGGATTCGCCCTGCTGGGTATGACCTTCGGCTCGCTGGAGTTCGTGCTCGATAAGGGACAGGAAGACGACTGGTTCTCATCGCGCGGCATCACCTTCTTCACCGTGCTGATGGTCACCGCCTTCATCGCCATGATCTGGTGGGAACTGCGGCAGCTTCGCACCGGTCATCGCCCGATCGTGAACCTGACGCTCTTCAAGCGGCCGAACTTCTCCATCAGCTTCATCCTGATGTTCGTTCTGGGCTTCACGCTCTACGGAACCACCATCCTGATTCCGCAGTTCGTACAGACGCTGCTCGGCTACACAGCAGAGCTCGCCGGCAAGGTACTGTCACCCGCAGGCTTCATGATGATGGCGATGATGCCGGTGGTCGGCTTCCTTTCAAGCAAGGTCGATCCGCGCAAGTTGATCGCCTTCGGCTTCACCTCACTGACGCTATCGCTGATCAACATGGCAAGGTTGAACCTCGATGTCAGTTATGGAACGCTGGTCATCATGCGTATGTTCCAGGCCTCGGGTCTTGCCTTCCTGTTCATTCCGATCAACACGATTGCGTATATCGGTGTGAAACAGAGCGAGAACAATGACGTCTCCGGCCTGACGAATCTTGCCCGTAATGTAGGCGGAAGCTGCGGTACCGCCTTTATGGCTACCATGCTCACGCGTCGCATTGCGGCCCACGAGAACTCAATGATCCGCAACCTGACACCCGGTGACAGAACCTTTATGGACCGCGTGCACTCCTTTGCCAATTCCTTCGCCGGTGGTAACGGTGGCTCAGACTCCCAGGGAGCACTGCATACGGCTCAGGCCTACATCTACAACCTGCTGCACCGTCAGGCATCGGCGTTGGCGTACATCGACGTTATCCGCTACCTCACGATCTTCTGCGCGCTCATGCTGCCGCTGCTGTTCCTGATTCCGCGGCCGCCGAAGGGCGCCAGTCCATCGGCAGGACACTAGGACGGAAATGGTGAGAGCCGTGGCCTTCAGGCCACGGTTTACGGAGCTACAAAATGATGGGCTTTAGCCCTGGGCCGTTTCTATCCAAGAAACAAAGGCCCAGGGCTAAAAGCCCATTTACTGCTTATGCTTTATCAGCGGGCTGAAGCCTAATGTCACTTACTTTGTACCTGTGAGTTGGAAAATTGTGTGCAGGAGAGGGAGATAAGAAGCAATCTGTAAGAGCTCTGGGAATCGCGTCAGGTCTGGATGGAGATCAAGGCGGAAGCAGAAAACCTACTGAAGTTGTTTGAACGGGTTGTTCCTGTTATCTCGTGGGGGGAATTTGGCGGTGGTGGCCAAATCTACACGTTGCCGGTAGTGGTGGAGATGATGTTGCTGCAGCGTCTGAGTGAACACGGGACGCAGCAGGAAGCAGTTCATGCGCTGTTGGGTGGTCGTCTGGATAGGCTGCTACCCAACAGCAAGCGCGTGCAAGGGGGACGTATTTCAGCCAACACTGGCGGCTACGCCCGGGCATGTGGGCGAATCACCCCAGAGACGGTGGAACAGGTCTGCGATCAGACGTTGGCCGCACTGAGCGGTCAGATCGAAGCGGAGGCGAAATGGGGTCGCCCGGTGCTGCTGCTGGATGGCAGCAGTGTGCGCCTGGAGCATACAGCCGATATCTTGAAGGCATTTCCAGCGGGCCGAAACCAGCACGGTCTCGGTCACTGGGGGATCATGAAGTGGGTCTGCCTGCATGATGTGCGGACAGGGATCGCACAGCGTCCAGCCTGGGGACCGATGTATGGACCGGAGGCGGTGAGCGAGCAAAACCTTGCGAAGAAGGTTCTGAGCCGGGCACCCGCAGGCAGTGTGATTATCGGGGATGGCGGCTTCGGGATCTTCGCTTTTGCGCAGGAAGTGATCGGCAGCGGGCATCAAGCTCTGTTCCGTCTGAGCAAGGCACGGGCCCTCTCCCTGGGAGGTAAATCTCTGCCGGTTCAGGGGGAGTTTTTGGTGTGCTGGAAACCCAGCGCTCAGGAACGCAAAAAATACCCAGAGCTGGCGGATGCTGAAATAAAAGGCCGCTTGATCGTGCGTTCGGCCAAGGGTTTTCGCGACAGCCTCTATCTGTTCACCACGCTGGAGCAGGAGGCCGACGAGATCGTCGCTCTGTACGGAGAACGCTGGAATCTGGAACTGGATCTCAGAACCCTGAAGGGAACTCTGCGGCTGGAGCACCTGCATGGCAAAAGCCAAGCCGCGGTAGAGAAAGAGTTGCTTATCGCCGTCGTAGCCTATGGGTTGGTCAGGGCTTTTATGGCCACCGCCGCCCGCAGGGCCGGCGTCGATCCACGAATCTTGAGCTTCACGCAGGCCTACGGCCTGATCAATGCCATGAGCCCGAAACTCTGCTCTCCAGACCCAGTCCTCAGACAACAAACCTACGACCGGCTACTCGATTACATCTCCAAAGCAAAGCTGCCTCAACGAAAGAAAAAACGTTCTTACCCCAGAGAAGTCTGGGGTAGAGGCAAATCCTTCCCCTCCAAACATCACTTCGGCCCTCTACCAAAAACAAAAAGTAAGTGACATTAGGCTGAAGCCCGCTGCTCCCACCCGTTTAAGACAGCACTTATTCAGAATCCCTATCGATCAATTCCTTATAAAGAGAGGCGGCCACAAAGGCCGCCTCTTTCGTTTCGAACCGCCAGCATCAGAACTTGTAGATCAGATCTACACCAAAGAAGAACTGGTTTCGCGCAGCTCCTCCGTCATATCCACGCCGGTCCCACGAATGGTCGAAACGAACCTCAGGCCGAATCAGAATCGTGCTGCCGATATACTGCGTCGCGTAAAACGTGTTCTCCGTATATTTGCCAGGGATTCCAGTGCGCTGTCCCTTCTTGTCGTTCAACAGATCGGAACGGAAGCCAAGATAGAGCTTCGGATTCATCTGGCGGTTGACGTAATTCACCACCGCGTACTCCGGAGCCGTGCACCGCAACTGTCCTGCCGCGCAGAACGCTCCGTTAGCGCCTGTTTCTGTCGCAACCGGATTGCTGACATTACCGGCGACATTCGGCACCTCGCGCTCGTACATGTACCAGGCTTCGGTTGCCGTGTGCCACTTCGCATTGAAGCGGTGGTACCAGGTCGCATCGTAGTGCTGCAGGTTGTTGTAGGCGTACTTACCGTCGTTGATGCCGTTCGCGCAGGCATAGAAGTTGTCGTGATTGCTTTTAGTCGAATAATTCAAGCAGGCAATCGCCGAGGGCTTGCGATCGTCAGACCACGGAGCAACATCATGTCCCGCTGATACACCCAACTGCACCATCCACTGCTTATTCAGCTTCAACGAACCGATGATGCCCGTATCGGTAAAGGGATCGATGGTGTAGAGCAGTGAGTGCGTCATGTTGTAGTTATTGGGTGCAAGCTGTGCCTCAATACCGGGCACGGAGAGGAAGCGGCCGATACGGATGTTCAATCCCTCTTTCACAGGGAAGTAGAGATCGGCATACTCAAGCACCGGGTCGAAGCCATACTTCTTGTTGCGCTGCAACAATTGCTGGCTGAAGTAGTCCTTCGCCGTAGTGAAGCGATAGTCAATGCCGTAGAACGCAGTGAAGTGATATCCGAAGTCGAAGTGTTTCTTCTGCACGGTATCGGGAAGACGTTCCACATAAACGACGGCCTGATTCAGCTCAAGACGATTGGGAAAGATGTCATACGAGACCGGAAAATTGTTTGTACTGGACGTGCTTGCGTTCACACTGGGCGCAATCCAGCCATAGATTTTGGTGCGCGAGTTCTGTTTCTTCAGCGCCGTCATCAACGGATAGGCATTACCATCGGGTACACCGATCGCAGGGGAACCGCCATAGCCCCAGTCAGAGTTTGGAAACGGCGGTGAGTTCAACGGGGCGTCCAATGCTCTGCGCTCCGGCGCGGGTCCTCCCGGCAGCTTCCCTGTCCAGTCGGCTTTGTAATAACCGCCAAGCCGCTGAAAGAAGTTTCCCGTTCGTGTGTCCTGCTGTTGCGTCTCCTGTGCCTGGCTGCTCGCAGCAGCGAGCAAAACAAAGCCCGCGCACAGAACGCGGGCCAAACCGATACTGCATCTACCGTTACTCATAATGCTCCTGCCGCCCTGGCGGATCCTCAAGGCAGCAGGTATGAGACTAAGTCTGAGGCTGGTAAAAAAGCCGTAGAGAAGTCACTAAAAGTTCATAAGGAACCCATCCTCTACAGCAGATCATGATTGCGTTCCGGGAACTGGCGTTGATGCCAATAGGGATACGCTGCAATTACTTTACTGGCTTCATCCAGCTTCGTCATCTGCTCCGGCGTAAGCTTCCAGCCGACAGCTTTGAAGTTCTGCTTCAACTGTTCTTCGCTGCGTCCTCCGATGATGATGGTCGATACGGTTGGCCGTTGTAACAGCCAGTTCAATGAGACCTCAGGGACAGACTTTCCGGTCTCCTGTGCAATCGCTTCAATTGCATCGACGACGTTGTACAGGTGTTCGTCTGCGACCTTCGGGCCTGCGGCGATCATCTTCTCGTCGTTCAGGCGGCTGGTCGTGGGCTTTGGTTTGTTGCGGCTGTACTTCCCGGTCAGACGCGCCCATCCAAGCGGAGACCACACAGCCGTGCCAACCTTCTCGCTCTGGCCCAGCGGCATCAACTCCCACTCGAAGTCACGGCCGATCAATGAGTAATAGCTCTGCTGCACGACATACTTCGCCCAGCCGTAACGCTCACTGATGGAAAGAGACTTCATCAACTGCCATCCCGAGAAGTTTGAGCAACCGATGTAGCGGATCTTGCCTTCCTCAACCGCTCTGTTCAGCGTGTACAGCGTCTCCTCGATGGGCGTCATGGCATCGACCTCGTGCATGTAATACACATCGATGTAATCCGTCCCAAGGCGTTTGAGACTTCCCTCGATCGAGCGAATGAGATGATGCCGCGATTGACCGGCATCATTAATGCCCTTGCCAAGGCGGAAGGTCGCCTTGGTACCGATCACGAGCTGTCCACGATCAAGGTGGCGGATCGACTCACCCAGTACCTTTTCGCTCTCACCGTCGGAGTACACATCCGCGGTGTCGAAGAAATTGATTCCGGCATCGACGCAGAGGTCGACGATGCGTTTCGCCGCGTCGCCCTCCATCAGACCCCATTCCTTGAAGAACTCGCTGTTACGGCCGAAGGTTCCCGCTCCAAAGCAGAGCTCGGAGACACGCAGACCAGAGTTGCCCAGCAGTCTGTATTCCATGCAGATTCACCTCTTATGCACAAGGGATGCACCACAGACGTCATCGGACGCACCCCGGGTTTTCCGTTATCCTCGACCGAGTCATGTCCCGTTCCGAATCTCCCACGACGCGTCCCGGCTACCTGAACCGTAACAAACAAAGAGTCATCGGCAAAGCTGCCTGGGTCGACTCCAATGCACCCAACCAGAACACCTACAAGCTACGCTGCGAGCGGCACGCCTGCGGCTTCGAGTACGGAGCCGACGGCATCGATATCCACAAACGCAAATGCCCCCGCTGCCAGGACGGCAAACCCGGTCAACCTGCACCGGAGACATTGCCCGCGCTCTTCTGAGACAAGCCATGGAACCTGACGAATCCCTGCAGCGTATTGTTCTACCATGCGCCTGTTGATTGCATTCCTGTTTCCGTGGCTCACGTTCTTCCTGATCGGACGGCCGTTTACCGGGTTGCTGTGCCTGCTGCTGCAGATCACTATCCTCGGTTGGATTCCGGCGACGATCTGGGCCGTGTACGCCTTGTCACAGTACAAAACCGACCGAAAGATCGCCCGCGCTTTGGCTCATCGCTGCTGAATTTTGTGGTGTTCCTTACCCACCCTAACTCCGTGAGGGTGGGGCACCTGGGCAGCTATAAAAGGCAACTTTCGATGTCCAGCCATGTCATTTTTGTTTGTCATTTCGCAGCGTAGCGGAGAAATCTGCTTTTCGTTGTTTCCCCACCCGGGTGCCCCACCCTCGCAACGCTAGGGTGGGCAAGGAAGCCCCAAAATTCGACGCGAGCACACGCGACAATCTCTCTACTCCGTAACGAACGGTGCCGGCCTCCGCTTAACAACCTGTGACTTCACGATCGATGTACTCGTCTGCGCTTTGTCGATGATGCGATTAAGAACCTCATCCAGGTGCTGGATCGACCGCAGATAGACACGCGCTACAAAACAGTCATCACCCGTGACACGATCGCACTCCGCAACTTCTGGAATTTCCTGAAGCAGGCGCTCTACTACCAGTAGTTTTCCGGGCAGCGGACGGATACGAACGATCGCCACCATGGGATACCCCATGGCCTCCGCATTCAGATCTAGAGTAAACGCCCGAATCACGTCGTTCTCCTGCAGCTTCTGCAAACGCTCCGCGATAGCGGGCGAAGACATACCCACCTCGTCAGCAAGACTCTTCAGCGACATTCGCGCATCGATAGAGAGCAGCCGTAGCAGTTCCTGGTCAGTGTGATCCATGCACGCCCCCTCCCTCAGAATCGAAAGAGAAACCAGTCTATCCCTTTCGAAACCTGTCCGGAATGGAATAAAGATTGCAAATATTATGTGTCCCGCGGCCTCAACCTAACAGAATCAAGTTTGAGGTGCAGGATCAACCCACAAGATCGGTTTACACTTTCTTTGGAATCTCCAACATGCGCTCGTCCGTGCTCTCCAGACCGAATCCCGAACGTCTCCTCAAGCAGATAGAAGCGGAGGAGAGCAAACAGGGGGGTGCGAAACTCAAGATCTTTCTAGGCTATGCATCTGGCGTCGGTAAGTCCTATCGCATGCTGGATGAGGCTCGCCGTCGGCAAGAGCGGGGAGAAGACGTTGTCATCGGTGCCGTCCAGGACAAGCAGTCCAAGGATATCCAGGCACTACTGCAGACGCTGGAGCAGATTCCTTCCGGTATGGACCAGGCGATCGATTTGGATGCCATCCTGCGCCGTGCACCACAGGTTTGCGTCATTGATCCTCTAGCGACTCGGAATCCGTCTGGGAGCCGTCATGCACATCGGTGGCAGGACATACAGACGCTCTTGCGAAATGGGATTTCGGTCTTATCGAGCGTAGATCTGCTCTATGTCGAAGAATACCGGGAAAAAGTTCGGGCTATTACCGGCCGAGACACTACGGAAACCATTCCGAAGTCATTTCTGCTCGCAGCGGACGACATCGTAATCGTCGATGTACCAACAGACCTCTGCCTCTGGCGACAAGGAGAAAAGCTCACGCCCACTGGAATTAGTAATTTTCAGGAGCGGCAGCTCTCAGAACTTCGCGAATTGGCTCTGCTGCTGACTGCCGAAGTCGTGGATGCGCAACTCGAATTCTATGTTCAAGCTCATGGAGTCGCGCCCGTCTTTGGCGCCCACGAGCGCTTCCTCATCTGCATGACCCCGCATTCCAATGCCTTGACGATGCTTAATAGCGGAGAACGGAATAAAGAGCGTTTTCAAGGGGAACTCTATGCGGTGTACGTGTGCGAATCAGGGCAATCAAAAAAAGAATGCGCAGAGATTCAAGGCTACCTTGATGCGGCGAAGGAAGCAGGAGCTATCGCAGAGGTTCTGGAGAGCGACGACCCGATAGCGGCAATTATTGCGTTTGCGCGTGCTAAACGAATTACACAAATCTTCATCGGCCATAGTCTCCACAACACGTGGAAACAACGATTGTTCGGGGATCCGGTACTTCGCCTGATTCGCGAATGCGAGGACATGGACATCCGTGTCTTTCCTCGCTAGCTCTCATATCACTCATGGCTAACATTCAACAAGGGAAACTAAAGGTCTGTCTGGGATACGCCGCCGGCGTTGGAAAGACATTCCAAATGCTCGCGGATGCCCAGGCTGCCGTACAGCGAGGGGCGGATCTTGTCGTCGCGTACCTGGAACCTCACGCGCGCGCCGATACAATCTCGCAGGCCCAGGGACTTGAGGTTATCCCGCGCCGTGAGATCGAATATCGCGGTCAAACCTTCTACGACATGGATACGGACGCGGTACTGAAGCGCAGGCCAGGCATCGCGTTAGTCGATGAATTGGCGCATACCAATGTTCCCGGCTCGGATCGCGCAAAGCGTTGGGAAGATATTGCTGTCCTGCAAGATGCCGGCATTGAAGTATGGACAACGATGAATCTTCAGCATATCGAGAGTCTGAACGATCAGATATGGCAAATCACCGGCATCCAGGTTCGCGAGACTGTGCCGGATGGAATCATCCGGCAGGCCGCAGAAATAGTAACGGTTGATGTCACACCCGAAGCTCTACTCAATCGCATCAAGAGGGGCGCGATCTACAAGCCGGAAGCGGTGGAGAAGGCGCTTGTCGGATTTTTTAAAGGTTCGAACTTAGCGGCGCTACGTGAACTTGCTCTTCGTCAAGCCGCTCATGAAGTCGACCAAAGACAGACTGCATATGACGAGACCAGTGAATCTGTAGCAATAGCTGATCAGCAGGCGGAGCGGATACTTATCCATATCACAGCCAACCCTTCAACGGCGATGCTCATCCGTCGAGGGCATCGTGTCGCCGACTATCTTCATGCGGAGTGTGTCGCTCTTTTCGTACACGAAACTCCCGGATTTTCAGATTTGCCCCCAGAGGAGCGGCAAGTGGTCGAAAAACACCTTCGTTTTGCACGAAGTTTGCAGATCGAGACGCAGGTTCTGGGAGGGAAAGACGTTGCTGAGACAGTTGTGGAATATGCGCGCCGCAATCGCATTACGCAGATCTTCGTGGCTCATTCCAAATCTGGTTTTAGCGAACGACTTCTCCGCAAGAATCACGCGGAAAATATTGTTCGACTAGCTCAGGACCTGCAAGTCATAGTCGTCGCCGACCGCAATCGTAATCCAAGCGTATAAGCAATGGCGAGACCGACGGAGAGCAAATCACCACAGTTCCTGGCGGTTCTGATCTCACTCAGAATCGAAGGGGAATCCCGCCTGCAGCCTTCGAAAATCGTCCTGATTACAGGATTAGTTATCGAAATGCCATGTATTGCCGTCTCATAACCTGACAGAATCAAGGGATGGATACACAGCGGCTTGGAACTCTGGAGATGTCCGTCGCCATGACGGTCTCCGGCACCATCGGATGGTTTGTCCTGAGCTCGGGAGAGAGCGTTCTCCGTGTGGTGCTATGGCGCTGCATCTTCGGCGCCCTGACACTCTTTCTCGCCTGCGCCGCCATGGGGCTGCTGCATCACCTGCGAAATAAGCGCGTCCTGCTGCTGGGATCGCTCGGCGGCGTGGCGATTGTCATCAACTGGCTGCTGCTCTTCAGCGCGTACTCCCGCAGTTCCATCTCCATTGCGACTGCGATCTACAACACCTATCCCTTCATGCTGTTTGTGCTGGGCGCTATCTTCTTTGCGGAGAAGATGACGGCAGGCAAACTTCTGTGGCTGATTACCGCATTCGCGGGCGTACTGCTTATCGTGATGGCGGACACGAAGGTTGGCGGTTTTGGATCGCAGTATCTCTCCGGCGTCGCCATGGCTCTGGGCGCTGCGCTTTGTTATGCCATCTGCACCATTCTGATCAAAAAGCTAAGCGGAACTCCGCCTCACGTCATCGCGCTGGTCCAGGTCGTCGTTGGCATCATCCTGATGGGGGCTATCGCGCACTCCGCACCAGCAACCTCCAAAGGGTGGGGAATGGTCGCAATCATCGGCATCGTGCATACCGGGCTGGTCTACATCCTGCTGTACGGCGCAATTCAGAAGCTGCCGACGCACCTGACAGCCGCTCTGTCGTTCATCTATCCGGCAGTCGCCATTCTGGTCGACATCATCGCGCTCGGACGGCGGCTGTATCCCATGCAAATCGCCGGAGCCGGCATCATCTTTCTGGCGGTTGCTGGCATGACCTTTGGATGGAGCCTGAAGCGGCGTGAACCTCAGCCGGCTTTGTCTGTCGACTGATCGTTATCGTTCGGAGATTCGACGAACAAACTCAGCCGTTGCACGATCGCGCTGCTCTTCGTCTCCTTCAATCACCTGACCTCCATGCTGTACCAGGAGCCTCTGTATCGCAGACTGATGCGCACGGTTTGCAATGACGAGCGGGCTGTCTCCATAAAGATTGAGGGCATTTATCGGTGCATGGTGTTCGATAAGAAGTTCCGCGATCGCGGTCTCTCCAGAGGCCGCCGCCGTGTGGAGCGCCGTATTGTCTCTGGCGTCCCTGGCATCAACCGGAACCCCCTGTTGCAGCATTCCGCGAACGACACCCTTTTCTCCCTCTTCCGCAGCGTGGACGAACAGCTCCGATGCGCGCGGGCTGTGTGCAAGTCGCCCCACAAAGATCCAATCAAAGAATGACTGCGGAATAGAGAGGACACCCAGTGCTCCCACTGAAGCCAGCACAACAACAAAGGCGGAACGGGCAATCGAGTACCGTTTGATCTTCCAGATGCAAAGGATAATGAGCGATAGCAGCAACCAAATGGAAAGCAGGAATGGACTTAAAATCAAAGGCGCAGCGTAACCGTGTGCGAGTGAGAAACCAACCATCTGTGGACCGCTCTTCCACGTCAGGAAGGTCATCTCCCAGATAATCCTTACCGCCAGACAAACTGTGGCCACTATCAGCAGCCATCCCGCAACGGTTACGGCTATCGGGAGGTGGCGTTCGGAGGGTCGTACCTTCAACTCGTCAAACATTGCGCCATTCTCAAGCAGCCGACACCATAGGGCAACAGATTTCTGCTGTCAACTTCCGGCTTTATCCGGCTGTGACTGATAGATCTCTTCCACTCGCGCCACCGTATCGATCTCCTCGACCGGCTTGTCACCGCGGATTCGCAGAATGCGCGGGAAGCGCAGCGCAAATCCGCTGTTGTGGCGGTCACTGCGCATGACGTTGTTGAAGGCTACTTCCAGGATCTTCTTCGGCTCCACCGTACGGAAGTGGCCGAAGTCTTCGAGCGTGTGCTCCTTCATCCACTCGGTAAGCTCCAGAATCTCGGCATCGGTCAAACCGGAGTAGGCTTTGCCTACATTCAGCAACTCTCCGCCTTCACCGCGTACGGCAAAGGTGTAGTCGCTCAACAGGCCAGCTCGTTTGCCGTGGCCGAACTCGCAGCCGGTCACGACCACATCCAGCGTTGCTAACTCACGCTTCAGCTTCATCCACATCAAGCCTCGGCGTCCAGGCTGATAGGTCGAGTCCATCGCCTTCAACATCACGCCCTCATTGCCGCGCTCGCGGGCTTTGCGGTAGGTGCGGTCGATATCATCGGCGCTCTCCACCACAAACGACGGCGACAGAATCAACCGCTCTACGTCGGGCTCCTCGCTGGCGAACAGGCCTCCGGCGGCCTTCTCTACCGGAGACCGGGTAACCGCCGAGATGCGCTCCACTACCGCCTCCAGCTCATTGCGGCGGGCGCGCAGCGGAAGGTCGAGTTTGAGCTCGCCGCCGGCATACATCAGGTCAAAGACCATAAAGACAACCGGTACCTGGGCGCGCATGGCATCGTTCACCTTCTTGCGTCCGATGCGAGTACCCAGTACGGCGAACGGCAACGCTCTCCGCCCGGCGATGTCCCATCCCAGGATCTCGCCGTCCAGAATGAGGGGTTCACTCACCTTCTCAAAGGCCTCGACCAGTTCGGGATAGCTCTCGGTGATGTCGTCGCGGTTGCGGGAGTAGATCGCCACCCGCCCGTCTACACCGCAGTGCACCTGCGCCCGCATGCCATCGTACTTGTCCTCAACCAAAGCCTCGATCCTCAAGGCCTCCACGGGCAGGTGCTCGGCCATCGGGATATCCGGATCGGGCTCCTCTGCCTTCAGCTCGACATCCGCTGCCTCCGCTGATTCCTTCGTCGAAGCAAAACGCTCCACCGCCTCCTCCGGTGTCTCCACCGGTGAGGCCAGCATGAAGCCGAGGGGATGGAACAATCGCATCCGCGCCTCAGCCAGAGTTCCGGTAAACGCCCGCTCGACTGCTCCGGCCAGGTCAGCCTCCAACATGACGGCGTTCCGTACCGCCCGCACCTCCGTGCCTGAGGCCTCGGCGATCGCCTCCTCCACCAGGCTCTGTTTCACGCCGATACGCATATCGCCGAGCATCAGCTTCAACAGATACTTCGCCTCCAATGGCGTGGCCCGGCGCAGCAGCTCCGTCAGGACGTGCTTCCGCGCGGCCGTCGACCTCGCCGAGGAGGAGGCCGCAAAGGCTGCTTCCAGCTCGTCCAGCACGATCTCCGACTCCGCCAGCCGGGGCCACAGCTCGGCGGCTGCGGCGCCCAGGTCGCCATGCTTGCGGTAGGCAGCCGACATGGTGACGTCGGCCGCCCCGGAGATCTCCTTCACAATGCCGCTCAGCATGGCTCCGCCGGCGTTCAGCTTGCGGTTATCGGCTTCTGCAAATGGGAGCCCGGCCAGGTACTGCGCAAACAGACCGGCCTGCTGGGAGCTTTCGGCCTGTACTTTGGCGATGGCGGCGGCAATCGCGGCCCGCTTTTTCAGGCGGCTGGAGGTTCCGGCCAGCTCCTCCGCGAGCGATGCGAGTTCGGCAAACCGGGACATACGCCCTATGATGCCCGAACAAACCGGAGTATCCTAGAGACAGGCATATGCGCAGCCACCGCTCCAACCCGGCCCGCCACGACTTCGCCTAGCTGCGCCAAGTCCGCTGTCCGCTGCGCCGATCTACCGCGCCTCCTCATCCAATCAGAAACGGGTTACCCCTAAGGGCACACTTATGTTTGACCGTCTCCAACAACTCGAAGACCGCTACAACGAGCTCTCGGCCGATCTCGCCGACCCCGGCATCGTCACCGACCAGCAGCGTTATCAGAAGACTGCCAAGCAGCACCGCGACATGGAACCCACCATTGACAAGTTCCGTGAGTACAAGCAGGTGCAGCAGGGCATTGCAGACGCCAAGCTGATGCTCGACGAAACCGATGCCGACATCCGCGCCATGGCCGAGGAGGAGCTCTCCACCCTGGAGAGCCGGCTTCCCGCCATTGAGGACGAGCTGAAGGTCATGCTGCTGCCGAAGGATCCGAATGACGAGAAGAACGTCATCATCGAAATCCGCGCCGGCACCGGCGGCGATGAAGCCTCGCTCTTTGCAGGCGAGCTCTTCCGCCTGTACCTGCGCTTTGCTGAACAGCATCGCTGGAAGGTCGAGATCCTCTCCGAGAGCGAGTCGACTGTCGGCGGCATGAAGGAAGTGGTCGCCATCTTTGAAGGCGACCGCGTGTACTCGCAGATGAAGTACGAGTCCGGCGTGCACCGCGTGCAGCGTGTACCCGCCACTGAGACCCAGGGTCGCGTCCATACCTCCGCCGTCACCGTTGCCGTCCTTCCAGAAGCCGAGGAAGTCGACATCAAGGTCGAAGCCAAGGATCTTCGAGTCGACACCTTCTGCTCGTCCGGTCCCGGTGGACAGAGTGTGAACACCACCTACTCGGCCGTTCGTATTACGCACATCCCTACGAACACGGTCGTGAGCTGCCAGGACGAAAAGTCGCAGATCAAGAACCGCGAAAAGGCCATGCGTGTTCTTCGTGCCCGCCTCTATGAGGTGGAGATGGAGAAGCAGCATGCGGCCCAGGCCAGCGCCCGTAAGCAGCAGGTTGGCTCCGGCGATCGTTCCGAGAAGATCCGCACCTACAACTTCCCGCAGAATCGCCTGACCGATCACCGCATTGGCCTGACCCTGCACCAGCTTGACCTGATCATGGAAGGCAAGCTGCAGCCGGTCATCGATGCCCTGATCGAGCACGATACCGCGGAACGCCTCAAGGCCGAAGCCACAGCAGCCTAGAGCATTTTCCCTGCTGCTGGGTATCCCGGAAGAACGTACAGTGGCGTTTTCATTGCGGAAAACGCCCCATAACTGTGGAGTCCCTACACTAGGGCGTGTCATCAAACTCGTGCCGTCAGCGCCGGGAGCAGATTTTTACGAGATCGAGGAGCGAGGAGAGAACTGTAGCGGGTCTACTGGAACGACGAGTGACAAAGAGATCGGGAAAATCTGCCCCGGCCCTTCGGGTTGCGGCGCAAATTCGCCCATACTTCGTTGTCGGCCTCAACTGTGGACCCGCCACAGCCTTCGGCCTCCGCCTCGTATGGACAAATTTGCGCTCGCAACGCTGACAGCAGGAGTTTGATGACACGCCCTAGACCTACAGGGAAAACGCTCTAACGAAAGGACGCCCGCGTTCGCACTTTGCGCAACGTGGGCGCATCTCCCCCGATGAACCTTCGTGAGGCACAGCTCGCCGCCCGTACCCAGCTTGCGCACACGGAGAGTCCAGTGCGCGACGCCGAACTGTTATTGCTCCACATCCTCGGCATCACCAAGGCACAACTCCTGATCGATCCCAAACGCGAGCTCACCTCCGCCGAGTTCGCCGCTTACCAGGCATTGCTTGCCCGCCGCGCCGCCCATGAACCCGTTCAGTACATCACCGGCATGCAGGAGTTCTACGGTCTTCCCTTCCGCGTCACCCCGGCAACGCTGATCCCCCGGCCTGAGACGGAGCTGCTGGTTGAATCCGTTCTGGCGCAGATCCCGCAGCATCACGCTGTCCGCATCGCCGATGTCGGCACCGGCACTGGATGCATCGCCGTTGCGCTTGCCGTGCATCTGCCATACGCGCATGTGACCGCGCTCGATCTCTCCGATGCCGCACTGAGTGTCGCGCGGGAGAATGCAGCCATCAACCATGTGAAGAAACGAGTCATGCCGCTGCACTCTGACCTGCTCAGCAGCGTTGCCGGACAGGCCTTTGACGTCGTCGTCTCCAACCCTCCGTATGTTCCCTTCAGTGACCGCTCCACCCTTGCGCCGCAGGTCCGTGACTTCGAGCCGGACGCCGCCCTCTATGCAGGAGAAGATGGACTGGAGATCTATCGCCGACTGATTCCCCAGGCATATAGGGCTCTACACCCAGGCGGTCTGCTGGCGATGGAGATCGGTTATGGACAGGATGCAGCCCTGCGATCGCTGCTCACCGAATGGAATGAGGTGACAATCCTCAACGACCTGCAAGGAATTCCCCGCACCATCCTGGCAAAGCGTCGCAAGCATCAATTATTGGATGACACGGCCTGAGCTTCCAACGACGTAAAGGCCACCACGCGATTCCGGCCTGACTGTTTGGCGGCATAAAGCGCCTGATCGCATCGCCGCAGCGCACCCTGATCATCTTCTCCTCGTTCGCAGACGGTAACTCCGAAGCTCGCCGTCAGCCGCAGTTGCGCGTCGAACTCAAATCGCAGGCTGCGTAGTCTTTCGCGCAAGCGCTCCGCCACCACACGGGCGCCCTCCTCGTCCGTGTTCGGCAAAATGGCGACGAACTCTTCTCCGCCAAAGCGGCCCAGCGCATCGGCAGGCCGTAGCATCTCAGACAGTGCCTTCGCGAACGTGGATAAGACCGAATCGCCTCCCGGGTGACCATAGCGGTCATTGATCAGCTTGAAGTGGTCCACGTCCAGACTGATAAGAGCAATGCGTCCGCCATTCATGGACGCCCGTCTCAGCTCTCGGCCAAGGCGGTCTTCCAGACCGCGGCGGTTCAATACCGACGTCAACGGATCGGTCAACGACAAGGCATCCAGCTCATTGCTCAACTGCAGTGCGGCCATCCACAGATAGCCGATGGCGATACTGGCGCATAGAAGAACGACCTTTGAGAGCCGCGAGGCGCCATCGACCATAAAAGCCTGGTCATCGGCGGGAAGGTTCAGCAGTTGCCCGCGAAGGATGGGCAAAACCATCCGCACGAGGCAGAAGGATGAGAAGAGAAAGAAGCTGCCTGCCAGAAACCTGGCCGGCAACTGCAGCGAACTCGGCGCACGACGCAGCAAGGTAATGCCGCTACGTGTCGTCTGCAGCGCAAGCGCCAGAACCAGAAGCTCTGTCCGGGTCCTCATGGGCAGATGCATGATCTGGGAATAGATGGAAAAGCCGACCGTCCCCACAAACAACAGGGCATCCACCCAGCGCTCCGTGTAACGGAGCTTCAGGAAACGGGTCATGGTCTCGTCCATCAAGGCAAAGCCGGTGATGATCAGCCCATCCGAGAGGATGAATGAAATACGAGGAATCTGATTGCGATAGAACAGGATCACCATCGCCAGAGCGATAAGCAGCATGCTGGCACACAGCCTTAGAACGCCACGCAAACGAGGCATGGAATGGGCCGCCAGGCCCAACCCAAGCATCAGCATGCCCAGCAGCAGGACGTAGGATTCCACCATCCAGCGCAGGCTTAACGGGACATTCATACCCACAAGGATATAGTCGGCAAATTATTTTTCTTCGTGATATTCCTGCTCGGTATTCACATCCCAAAGGGAGCTCTTGCTGGTCTCACCAGCAAGAATGGCATCCACGGCGGCCATCGCCGTCAGCATGGAATGGTCCTGGTTGTTGTACTTATGCATGCCGTTACGGCCAACCAGGAAGAGGTTCTCGTAACGATCCATGTACCGGCGGATCTCGTCGAAACGGCCATAGCTGCCGAAGTATGCCGGATAGGTCTTTGGAACCCGCACCACATGACCGTCGCGCACATGCCCGCGGCGGATCATGCCGATCTTCTCCAGTTCCATGGCGCCGAAGGCTTTGAGCTCCTCGTCCGACATCTTCCACAGCGGATCGGTGTCGTAACAGAAGTACTCCAGCCCCAGCCAGACCTTCGATGGGTCAGCGACCAGATAGGGGCTCCAGTTATTGAAGATCTGTAACCGGCCAATCTGGACATCCGGCTCCTGGATATAAATCCACGTATCTTTCAGCAGGCTGCCGTCCGGTTCCGTCTGCTGCAGCTTGTCCACCAGCAGGCCGATCGTGATGAAGTCGCGGTATTGCAGGCCGTCAGCCACTTCGACCACGTTCGCTGGAGGCTCCACATCCAGCGAGTGCACCAGCTCCCGAACCGGCACGGTGGAGAAGAAGTGGTCTCCGGCAAAGGTCTGCCGCTCTCCTGCGCGGTTGACCGCCTCCACACTGACGACGCGGTCGCCTTCGGTGTTGATCTTCACCGCGCGCCACCCCATATGCAGCTCTCCGCCCCCCTGCTGCACCAGACCGGCAACGTGTTCCCAAAGTTGTCCAGGGCCAAACTTGGGATAAAGGAACTGCTCGATCAATGAGGTCTCAGTCTTCTTCTGCCCGATGTCGCCTTCAGTCCTGCCGAAGGTCTTCTTCAGGAAGTGCTTTACCGCGGCTGTCAGGCTGAGGCCTTTGATACGCTGCGCTCCCCACTCCGCGCTGATCTCCTCACACGGCACGCCCCATACCTTTTCGGTGTAGCTCTTGAAGAAGGTCAGGTAAAGCTCGCTGCCGAAGCGGTTCACTAAGAAGTCGCGCAGGCTTTTCTCCTGCTTAATGGGAAAAAGACGCGATGAGAGGTAGCTGAAACCGATGCGTACCAGGCGAACTGGTCCCAGTTTGCGAAGTGTCGGCCCGCTCAGGCTCAGCGGATAGTCAAAGAACTGCCGCATGAAGTAGATCTCGCTCTTACGCGGACGCACCAGCATGACGAGGTCTTTATCCTCGCCTTCGCGGCGTTCGTGCATGGGCAGATGCCGTGTCTTGTTCTGGTAGCTGATCGCCGCTTCGGCCTCGGCCTCGTGCTCCACCGGCATCAGCTCGAGCCACCAGCGCATGACCTTGTCGCTCTTTGAAAAGAAGCGGTGACCGCCGATGTCCATTCGGTTGCCGTTATAGCGCACGGTGCGCGAGATGCCGCCAACACAGTCCCCGGCTTCGAGAACGATGGGTTGGATATCCGATTGCCGTACCAGTTCCAGGGCGGCAGTCAGACCAGCAGGGCCTGCGCCCAGGATCACGGCTTTCTTTCTCATTCCACCTCTATCCTACGGATGATTCCGAAACTCTGTCGATTTGTTGTACCTGTGACGCCGGCGCCACAGAAAAGGACGCACGCACCGAACTCGGTTTCTGCGCGGAGACCGTCTGGAATGGCCCGCGCAGACCGTCTAAAATAGGCATAGACATGCACACTCTGGTCACCGGCGCTTCCGGATTCTTTGGCGACGTTCTCAAGCGCAGGCTTCTTCGTGAGGGCCATACCGTCGTCAACATTGACCTGGAACGCGACGAGGATACCTTACCTGGACTGACCTCCATCCAGGGAGATCTTCGCGATAAGGCATTGATGCAACGTGTCTTCTCCGAACATCGCTTCGACGCCATCTTCCACGTCGCGGCACAGTTGGCGCATGGCGCCCGGATCGACGAGCATCTCCTGTGGACCTCAAACGTCGACGCTACCCGGCTCCTCGCGGACCTGGCCGTCGAACACGGCGTAAAACCCTTCGTCTTTACCTCCACAAACTGCCTATGGGCAGCCAACATGGGCCGTCCCATCACAGAAGAAGACACACCTGCTCCAGTCGAGATCTATGGCCGCTCCAAGTGGGAAGCCGAGAAGATTCTCCTGGGCTACACCGATCGCCTGAATGTGGTGACGCTGCGCTGCCCCACCATCATGGACTCCGGCCGCCTGGGCCTTCTCGCAATCCTGTACGAGTTCATTGACGACCACAAAACTGTCTGGGTCGTCGGTCCTGGCGACAATACCTATCAGTTCATCTACGCCGACGATCTCGCTACGGCCTGCATCCAGGCGGCAGGCTACAACGGCAGCAATACCTTCAATGTCGGCTCAGACAACGTGAAGTCGATGCGGGCTGTCTATGAGTCCGTCATCACCGCCGCCGGCTCGCGCAGCAAGGTGCGCTCCCTGCCGGAGGGGCCGACGATTGCCGCCATGATTGCAGCGCATAAACTCAAGCTCTCGCCCCTTGGGCCGTATCACTACAAGATGATTGCCGAAAGTTTTCTGTTCGACACCACACGCATCAAGCGCGAGCTCGGCTGGCGGCCCACGCTCACCAATGAGGAGATGCTGCTACGCGCCTACAGCTACTACTCGCAGAATCGCAAGGAGATCGCGGCGCGCACCGATGTCTCCGCGCACCGCAAACCGGCGAGCATGGGTATTATCCGGCTGTTAAAGTGGCTGAGTTAGACCTTCCGCGATACAACCTCTCCCAACAACACTCCATCCCACGTCCCTAACGGAACGGCCTGCACGACTTTCTGCGATGGGATTTAAGTTATTTGGAGGGAAGTCTGCGTGGGCACCTGGGTTACGACGAGACCTCTCGTCCATGTCCCGACAACTCTGCGGATCACAGCCGGCCGGGCACAGGCATGGATTGACACCCACCCTGCTCTGTCTTTCATCGGGCTTAGTCTCTTCTATGTCACCATCACCACGCTGCTCTCTTCCATGAAGCTGCTGTGGCTCGACGAACTGATCACGTATCACATTGCGAGCCTGGGTTCAGCCCACGCAATCTGGCACGCCCTCAGCCAGGGCGCCGATCCGAATCCGCCACTGTCTCACCTCGCAGTTCTGGGTGCGATGCGGCTCTTTGGTAATCATGAGCTTGCATTGCGACTCCCGGCCATCGCCGGTTACTGGCTGGGATTGTTGTCGCTCTACCTCTTCCTGCGGCGGCGGATCTCCCCCACCTGGGCACTCTCAGGAACCTTCCTGTCCATGGCGACAGGCGCCTTTGAATACTCCTACGAAAGCCGCAGTTACGGCATCTTCTACGGTTTCGCGATGCTGGCCGTGCTGTGCTGGTCGCGAACGATCCAACCGAAGACGCGCAACCGTGGAACCCTTGCTTTGATTGGTATGGTGTTCGCACTGGCGCTCGGGATCTCTGCCAACTATTTCGCGGTGCTCGCGTTTCTTCCCGTGGCGGCAGGTGAGGCGGCGTTCACCCTGCAGCAACTCCACGCAGAACGATGGCGTATACCAAATCTTCGCTATGCCATTCGTCCCCGAATCTGGGTGGGCATAGTGCTGGCCGCCGCTCCTTTCACCTTCTATCGGGGCCTGATTAAAGCAGGAATTGCAACCTACGCTCCGCATGCATGGAACAAGGTCTCTATCGATCAGGCCTTCGATTCCTACACGGAGATGGTGGAGGCAGTGCTGTATCCACTGCTCGCGCTGTTTCTGCTTGTTGGCATCGTGCGCGTCTGCTCTCGCTTCTGTACCACCTGCCGCGCCGGGCTGCGTCCCAGAGTTCTGGGTGACCTGGCAACGGAGTACCGCATGCGACGCGGAACACAAACGTTTCCAGCGCATGAGCTAATCGCGGCGTTCTTCCTCATGCTGTATCCGTTTCTCGGTTACGCGGCCGCTTCGATCAAAGGCGGCATGCTCTCTCCGCGCTTTGTGATCCCGGTATGTTTCGGCTTTGCCATTGCAGGAGTTGCGGCGGCGCATCGGCTCTTCGGACACATGCGCTACGCGGCCGTCACCTTCCTCATCCTCTTTGTGGCATGGGTGACGACTCGTGAGTCCATCATCGGCTACTGGTATACAGAGCAGAAGCAAAGCTTTTATAAGGTCGTGGACCACCTTTCGAGCATCGCTGATCAACAACCGATCGCAATTCCCGATCCCCTCATGGTGCTTACCTTCCAGCGCTATGCACCACCGTCGCTTGCCTCTCGCATCGTCTTCCCTGTCGACTTCGACGCTATCCGCCGATTCCGCGGAGAAGACTCACCCGACCGCAACCTCTGGACTGGAAGGAATAGCTACTATCACGTCCCCATTGTGCCGTTAGCCGGCTTCCTACAGCAGACAGGGCATTTCATCATTCTCGGCCACGACAAGAACTGGATGGTACGGGACCTGCAGGAACACCGTTATCCGGTCGACGAGATGCCGATCAATACGCGTGCCGGAGCGATTGGAGGATTTACGCCGCTGATGCACGGTTTGCCGAAGTTCTATCAGGCTTCAGGAGATCGCTCCCCGGCCAGCGGATATGGACATTCCACCACGATTATTCCGTTTCACAGTGAAGCCAATCGGCCGCATGAGGATGATTCAGAGCATCCGATTCAGGACGTTCGATAGTAACGCGTTGCGCGCAGCGCAACCATTCGCGCCGCAGGTGCGAATGCCTTGTTAAGGGGACGGCTTCAGCCGTCCCATACAGAGCCTCAAAGATATGCGGCTTTAGCCGCTGAGGTCATAGTTCGTGGTACCTCAGCGGCTAAAGCCGCGTTTCTTGCCGGCCTGGTACGGCACGGCTGAAGCCGTGCCCTTAAGCAAAACAAGGGAGCCCGCAGGAGGCCACGGCTCCCACCCGGTTTGAGCTTCTCTCGATCCTACTTCTGCAACAAAAAGGCCGGGCATATCTGCCCGGCCTTTCTTCCTACTCTTACGCCGGAACCGCTTCCGACTCGACGACCTCAAAAGTGAGGGCATCTTTGCCTGCATCGACACGCACCTTGTCGCCGTGCCGTACTTCGCCATCCAGAATCTTGATGGCGAGCGGGTCCTGCACCAGGCGCTGGATCGCACGCTTCAGCGGGCGAGCTCCATAGGCGCGATCGTAGCCCGCGGCAAAGAGCTTCTTGTGCGCCGCCGGTGTCAGCTCCAGATGGATCTTCCGTGCATCCAGCAGCTTCTGCAGGTCTGCAAGCCGCAGGTCGACGATATGCGTCAACTGCTCCTCGCCCAGCGGATGGAAGACCACGATGTCGTCCACACGGTTCAGGAACTCCGGACGGAAGTGCTGCTTCAGCGAGTCGATCACCCGGGCCTTCGCATCTTCGAAGCCATCTTCACTGTCAGCCCATGCTGTCGACAACGCACTTGCGCCGATGTTCGACGTCATGATCAGCACGGTGTTCTTGAAGTCGACCGTGCGCCCCTTCGAGTCCGTCAGCCGGCCATCATCAAGCACCTGCAACAGCACGTTGAAGACATCCGGGTGCGCCTTCTCGACCTCGTCGAAGAGCACCACGGCATACGGACGCCGGCGGATCGCCTCCGTCAACTGCCCGCCTTCGTCGAAGCCCACATATCCCGGAGGAGCGCCGATCAGTCGCGCGACCGCATGCTTCTCCATGTACTCCGACATGTCGATACGCACCATCGCCTGCTCGTCGTCGAAGAGGAACTCCGCCAGGGCACGCGCCGTTTCCGTCTTACCCACACCCGTGGGTCCGAGGAAGATAAAGCTGCCGATAGGGCGCTTGGGGTCGGACAAACCCGCACGGGAACGGCGAATCGCATTCGCCACCACCGTCAACGCCTCATCCTGTCCGACGACACGCTCGCGCAGCCGCTGCTCCATGTGGACCAGCTTCTGAACTTCGCCCTCGAGCATCTTCGCCACCGGAATCCCGGTCCACTTGGAGACGATCTTGGCGATATCCTCCTCGTCGACCTCTTCCTTCAGCATGCGCTGCGCAGTATCGCTGCCGTCCTGCAGCTTCTCGAGCTGCTTCAGCTCGGCCTCCGCCTTTGGCAGATCGCTGTACTGAATCTGCGCTGCTCTGCCGAGATCGCCCTTGCGGGTCTGCTCTTCGATCTGGAAGCGCAGGCTCTCGATCGTCTGCTTCAGCTCGCTGATGCGGCTGATAGCATCCTTCTCCTTCTGCCACCGCGCTCGCAAACCGCTGGCCTGCTCCTTGATATCGGCAAGCTCCTTCTCGACCTCCTGCAACCGCTCCTGCGAGTTCGGGTCCTTCTCCCGCTTCAGAGCCTCGCGCTCAATCTCGAGCGAGGTCGCGCGGCGCTCCAGGGCGTCAATCTCCACCGGGACACTGCCGATCTGAATAGCCAGCGATGCAGCCGCTTCATCGACAAGGTCAATCGCCTTGTCCGGAAGGAAGCGGTCACTGATGTAACGATGCGAAAGCACCGCCGCCGACACGATCGCCGAGTCCTTGATACGCACCTTGTGGTGCGACTCGTAACGCTCCTTCAGGCCGCGCAGAATCGCGATCGTATCGTCGACATTGGGCTCCCCGACATAGACGATCTGGAAGCGGCGCTCCAGCGCAGCATCCTTCTCGATGTACTTCCGATACTCGTTCAGCGTGGTTGCGCCGATAGCACGCAGCTCGCCACGGGCCAACGCAGGCTTGAGCATGTTGCTGGCATCGATGGCGCCCTCCGCTGCTCCGGCTCCGACCAGCGTGTGCAGCTCATCGATAAACAGAATGATCTGTCCGTTCGACTCTTCGATCTCCTTCAGCACAGCCTTCAGGCGGTCTTCAAACTCACCGCGGAACTTCGCGCCGGCCAGCATCGATCCCAGGTCAAGCGAGATTACCCGCTTCTCCTTCAGGACCTCCGGCACATCACCGGAGACGATGCGGCGCGCCAGACCTTCGACGATCGCCGTCTTACCCACACCTGGTTCACCGATCAACACCGGGTTGTTCTTCGTACGGCGCGAAAGCACCTGAATGACACGGCGAATCTCCTCATCGCGGCCAATCACCGGATCGAGCTTGCCCTTACGCGCCTGCTCGGTCAGATCCTTGGCATACTTCTCCAGAGCCTGGAACTTCCCTTCAGGATTCTGATCGGTCACGCGCTGGGTACCGCGCACCGAGGTCAGCGCCTTCAGAATCGCATCGTGGGTTGCGCCAAAGGTCGCCAGAGCGGTCTGCACGACGCCGTTCTTCTCTTCAGTCAAGGCCAGCAGAAGATGCTCGGTCGAGACATACTCGTCCTTGAAGTTCTCCGCCTCCTTGAAGGCGCGATCCAATACCTTCTGCAGAGCAGCACCCACACCGGGCTGCTGGCTCGCTCCCTGCACCTTCGGCAGCTTCGCAATGGCTGCATTGACCTGGCTCAGAAGCTGCTGCACGGGTACACCGATCTTCTCCAGCACCGGAATCACGATGCCCTCGCGGTCCTCCAGCAGAGCAGCAGCCAGATGCAGCGGCAGCACCTCGGGATTTCCCGAGTCAGAGGCATGCCCCAGCGCCGCCTGTACCGCCTCCTGCGACTTCACCGTAAATTTGTCCCACCGAATTGCCATCGTTTCTCTACCTCACCTAATTCCTTAGATACATCCCAGGCCGCATCACGGCGGTGCCTCGCATCACAAAAGAATGGGAGCCCACCCTTCAACCGGCAGGTCTCCCATCATCAGGTGCCCGTCAGTGCACCATGAAGCTTACGCCGCGGTCTTTGCCTCAACCTGCTTCGGACCAGCACCGGCGCCTACCTTGATCTGCTTGGGCTGAGCCTCAGATTTCTTAGCGATCTCAACCTGCAGCACGCCATCCTTATAGTCAGCGCTCACCCTCTCCATATCCGCCGTCGGCGGAAGCGTAAATACGCGGATGAAGCTGCCGTAACGGCGCTCAATGCGATGGAAGTTCTCTTCCTTCTCTTCCTTTTCGAACTTGCGCTCGCCCTTGACTGTCAAAGTCTGGTTCTCCAGACGGACGTCAATATCTTCCTGCCTGATCCCCGGAACGTCGAGTTTCAGCACGATCTTCTGCGCATCCTCATAAACGTCCACGGCGGGGGTGAAATTCCCTGACGCCAACGACTCGCTGCGGCCTTCCGGCGTACCGAAGTCGTTGAAGATCGAGTTCAAACGGTTCTGCAGGACAGCCAGCTCCGAGAACGGGGTCCAACGTGTGATCGTCATGATGCATTTTCCTCCTAGCTGTGGGCCGGGATCTCCGGCCTTCACATCATCTGACGCATACCATAGCATAATCGATTCATAAAATGTGACACAAATACACTCAACTTTAGAGCAAACTCCTATCTCATCGTAAACACTTGAAAATAAATTACTTTTTCACATGTTCCAGTCGTCGTTCGGCCAACTCGCCACCAAAAACGGTGGCCGGAACCATGACGACGATCGATACCCAGGTCAATTCCAGGGAGCCCGACCGGCTGACAAGGAGAGACTCCGCCACGCCGAACCCGCCCGTGGCAAACAGGATGATCGCCGTTCCCCAGGAGGACCGGCGCGACCCGCCGATAACCGCGGCCAGGAATCCGGTCGCCACCGAGCAGAAGGAGCCGACTACGATACTTGCAAGCAGATAACGCGTCGAGACCCGTTGTGTCGGATCATGATGTGTCGCGAGAAACCAGACAACCGAGCTGCCGAGTGAGAGCAGGTAACCAACGACAGCGCCGAGAACGATCCGAACCATGGGAACTCTCCGTGCTGAATGATGACATACCAGTTCAGGCAACTCCGCAACAAAAGCTTTGCATCGCATGGAAGTCCCTTTGATAGTCTCGATGCGTGCCTTTGGTTACCGGCTCGCCTATATCGGCGCCGTTCTGATTGTGTTGCTCAATAGCTGGCTGGCTTATCGCTCTCTCCATACCTTTGCGGCGAGCCAGCAGTGGCAGGCCCATACCCTGGAGACCCTTACTGCCTGCGAGCAGTTAGTGGCGGAGATCCGGACTGCCGAGAGCGCAGCCCGCGGCTACGTCCTGCAGGCGGACCCATTCCTGGAAAAGCAGTACAACGACGCCATCAACCGAGTTTGGGATACCTTCGAGTACGTGGGCAAGCTCACGGAGGATAGTCCCAGCCAGCAGGCTCGCCTCCCCAAAGTCCGCGAGCGGATTCAGGCACGGCTCACCTCAATTGAGATCGGCGTTCAACTTCGCAAGGTTCAACCCACCGCCGCGCTCACACCGGAGCAGCTTGCGATCATGATGACCGACCAGTACCGGTATGGCGACTTCACAACGGCTTACGCCATCGCCCAGGTCGAAGGAGAGGAGCGCCGTCTGCTCAAATGGCGGGATGCCCAGGTCACAAGTGCCCGCGGCTCGGCCTACACCACCTTCGGCGTTGCCACCGGACTGAATCTGCTGTTCCTGATTCTCGCCTTCCATTTCCTTGGGAAAGAGGTTACTGCCCGCGACCGGATCACGGCGCAGGCAGAAGAGATTCGAGCACTGGCTACCGACCTGGAAAAGCGCGTGCAGGAGCGCACGTATGAGCTCCAAACCTCGAACCAGGAGCTCGAAGCCTTCTCCTATTCCGTATCGCACGATCTTCGCGCACCGCTACGCACTATCGATGGCTTTTCGCTGGCCCTGTATGAGGACTACGGCGATAAGTTGAATGATCAGGGGCGCGACTACATTCATCGCGTCCGCAATGGTGTGCAGCGCATGGGCCAGTTGATCGATGCCCTGCTGCAGTTGTCCCGTGTCACCCGTACCGACCTCGTCCGCGAGACCACGGATCTGGCGGAGCTTGCACGCTCCGTCGCCGCTGACCTCAAAGCCTCAGACCCGGAGCGCAATGTCCGCTTCGAGATTCCCGGCACTCCCGTGCTGGCTCAGGCTGACCCTCGCCTGCTGCGCATCGCCCTTGAAAACCTGCTGGGGAATGCCTTTAAGTTCACCGCAAAAACACCAAACGCTGTCATCCGGTTCGGCTCCTATCCGGGAGATGGCGCGAACGTCTACTTTATCCGCGATAATGGAGCCGGCTTTGACATGCAGTATGTCGATCGCCTCTTCACTGCATTTCAGCGCCTGCACGGAGACCGCGACTTCAAAGGCTCAGGCATCGGCCTCGCAACCACGCTTCGCATCGTCCGCCGGCATCAGGGCCGCATCTGGGCCGAGGGCAAAGAAGATCAGGGCGCGACCTTCTACTTCACACTTGGATCATAATCTTGGGGAAAGGTTCCTACGAATGACCATCAACACGAATTTGATTCTGTTGGTCGAAGACGATCCGGACCACGAAGCACTCGCCATCCGCGCTTTGCGCAAGGCTAATGTCGCGAACGAGATCAGTGTCGCGCGCGACGGTGCCGAGGCTCTTGCACTGGTCGACAAGTTCGAGGCCGGCGAACTTCCCATGCCGCAGCTCGTTCTTCTGGACCTGAAGCTCCCTAAGGTGCAGGGCCTGGATGTGTTGAAAGCAATTCGCTCCAAAGAAAGGGCTTCATTATTGCCCGTCGTAGTACTCACTTCCTCCGACGAAGAGCGCGATATCGTCAGCTCGTATCGTCTGGGCGTCAACAGCTACATTCGCAAACCCGTCAACTTTACAGATTTTGCCGAAGCCACCAAGCAGCTTGGAATGTACTGGCTTCTGCTGAACCAGGCGCCGCCTATCTCCTGAGACCCGCGCGTGACCTTACCGCAGCCCAATCTCGTTCCTCTCGCAGAACAACGCAGGCGGCTTCGCGTCCTTATCGTGGAAGACTACGAGCCTGATGCGCTGTTGCTGCGGCGTCATCTTCACCGCGCCGGATACGAGATCGAGATGCGGTGCATCGAAACCCGCGCGCAGATGCATGAGGCCCTGCGTTCGGGGAGCTGGGACGTGGTCATCGCCGACTACACGTTGCCCGGCTTTGGAGCACGCGATGCCCTGGCCCTGTTGCAGGCCAGCGGGATCGATCTGCCTTTCATCATCGTCTCTGGCACCATCAGCGAAGAAACAGCTGTCTCCGCCATGCGCGCGGGAGCACATGACTATGTGTTGAAGGACAACCTGGAGCGCCTTGTACCCGCAATCGAACGAGAGCTCGCCGATGCCGAAGCCCGCCGCGAAAAACTACGCACCGCCGCCGCGCTCAAAACCCTGGAAACGCGCTTCTCCGCGACCTTCAACCAGGCTGCCGTGGGCATGGCCCACATCTCGCTCGATGGACGATGGATCCTGGTCAATCAGCGCCTGCGCGACATACTCGGTTTGACCGCGGAGGAGCTGGAGTCAATCAGCTTCTACGATCTGCTACTGCCGGCCTCCGATCGCGATGAAGACGAGGAGATCGTCTTCGAAGATCTGCTCTCGCGCAGAATCCCCAGCCTGCGCGTTGAAAAATGCCTACGCCATAAAGATGGCCACGCTGTCGATGTGCAGCTCACCATCTCTGTCCTGCAGCCAGACCCCAATGAGACCGAATCGCTCTCGCTGGTGATTGAGGATATCTCCGCGCGCAAGGCCGATGCTCGCGAGCGCGCTGACCTGGTGAAACGCCTGATCAATTCCGAACGCCTGGCGTCCGCGGGGCGCATGGCCAATACGCTGGCGCATGAGATTAATAATCCGCTCGAAGCTCTGACGAATGTGCTGTATCTGCTGCAAACGCATCCAGAGCTTCCACTAGATCTGCAGGAGCTGGTCAATATGGGGGCACGCGAGCTGGATCGCGTCGGCCACATCACCCGCACCACGCTCAGCTTCTACCGCGGCAACTCCGGCAGAGGACATCTCGTGAATAAGCTGATCGGCGAAGTGGTGCAGATCTTTGCCTCCCGCGCCGAAGGGGCACAGGTACAGATCATCACGGATCTTCGTCCTTCCGCCTCCGGAACAACCTTCCCGCTTTCATTGCGGCAGGTCTTTGCCAACCTGATCGGCAATGCCATCGAAGCCATGTCAGGTACAGGCGGCACCCTCACCATCCGCTCCCGCGAGACAGCCACATGCGCCATCGTAACCATCGCCGATACCGGCCCCGGAATCGCGCAGGCGCACATCTCACAGATCTTCGAGCCCTTCTTCACCACCAAGGGCGAGCGCGGCACCGGCCTTGGCCTGTGGGTCACCCGCGGTATCGTCGCCGAATCCGGTGGAACCCTCACTCTGCGCTCAAGCACCGACCCCACACATTGCGGCACCACAATGCGAATTACGTTACCGCTGAAGGGTTAGGAAATTGAAATGAGTGTGTGAGAGGCGGCCTACTCTCCTGCGGGATTATCCGAATGCTTTCCACCCAGCATCTTGTCGATGCCATCTGGCCAATCGGTAAACAGGGTGTTGCCTGGGCGGGCCTCCCAGTGAAAGGTCTTGTCACGCACAGTGATGGTGCCCTTGATCCAACAAGAGGGATAGAGATACCAGGCGTGTAGCTCACCTTCTTTGAGGCGATGGTAGGTGCGAAACATCGTACGTACCTGCCGCGAACTAAGGCTCCATCCGGCACACTCTTCCGCGTCTGTTCTCACAGAAGAGTCACTCTCTAAAGCTCCGACAGTGATCGCTGCTCCGGCAGGTAATGGAGCGACATGCTGCCCTGAAGCAAGAAAGAGAATAAGACCCAGGACTGCAGCTGGATTTGCCGTTACCATTGCGCACCTGCCGCTTCTCCCGGATTCTTATGAGAGATCAGGGAGTGGCGATAGACATCGGTATTGAGCAGATGCAGGGTCGCTTCAAGCTCCTGGACCAGCCAACGTAGCGACGCCTGCTGCTCTGCTGCAGGCGTTTCAAAGGTCTTATCATCGATGTGATTTCCGACCATCTCGATACCAATCGAGTCCTCATTCACTGGATACCGGTCGGGATAGTCCTTATCTTTTTCATGCTGGTGCGTCTCCTGCACCAACGTACTGAAATGCCCTCGTAACCGCTTTGTTGCCGTGTCATACCAAGCGCTCTCAGTCTTCGAACAGGATTTTTCCAGCAGGCAACGCGACACGATCTTGCCGACGTGCCAGCACTTTTGCTGTAAAGAAACACATTGGTAGGTCGTGCCATCCTTGTCGATGAGAAAGTGTGCGCCGTCAGGTCGATTGCCGGTACGCCAACCTGCAATGGTGCCGCTCGCCGTCGGAGAATCGGTCTGATGCACCACAATCGCGTGGACATTCTGTAATGGCCCATGCGCGATCTGCGGGACAAGTTGGACCTTAACCCTGGCTTCGCGGACGACTCCCTGCTTATCCAGAGTAAGCATGCTAATTACCCACCTTAATATCCATGAAGTTCTGCTGATCAAGCGCCGGTTGCAGCTTGACGGTAAGGATGTGGTTGCTGCCACCGCCGCCATCCGTATGGAACCCGCTGATCCACCCATTGAAGCTATAGGTACAAAGTGCGTCCGCCTGCTTCTCGTCCTGCCAGAACTCGATTTTGATGGGCTTGATCTTATCGCGGGTTACTCCATTCGCGAGCCCAAAGAGCTTCTGCAACGTAGCGAACGGCATATTGACGGTATCGTGAATATCCACGATGCAACTGATGGAACACCGTAGTGTTCCCATCTGCGGCAGACCATGATGGTCATGATCCGTCTCAACACCAACGTGGGCTGAGAGTGCGTTGAACTTATCTCCATCAATGGAGACGGTTGCATTCGAAGGTTGAGCCATCGGGGGAGGCCTTCCTCTCTTGCGTTAAGACTCTAGCAGCTTGCTTTCGGCACCGCGTTACACCAACAAAAACGATTTTGACTACATCATTGCTTCGACTTAAACGAGAACGGGAACATCTTCGACGCCTTCCACACCGAACACCTGGCGATAGCGGGCAATCTCTTCGGCGGGTCCGGTGGCTTTCTGGTAGTTATCACTCAGCTTGACTGCGGGTCTTCCATTCACTGTCTGCAATTTGCAGATCAGGCCAAGTGGTTCCAGCTCATGTTCTCCACGGGGATGGCAGTCGCGGAAATCATTGGTTAGCAGCGTTCCCCAACCAGAGCTGAAACGGATTCGCCCGTGGAAGCGATGATGCAGCGTCAGGATCTCTTCCACATCGAGCCCGTCACTGGCAATCAGACGCTTTCGTGCCGGATCCTGACCGCGCTCCTTGAGCCATCCGATATACTCTTCGCCTGCAACCAGAGGTTCTTTGCTGTCGATGCGAAGGCCGGTCCATGCCGCAACCCAGTCCGGTGCATGTCGAAAGAACTGGGTGCTGCCGTAGGTATCAGGAAGCAACATCAGCAGCGCTCCGCCGTAGGTCTGCTGCCAGAGTCCGAGCACCTTATACTGCGACTGCAGCAGTTCTTCCTCGTTATTTGCCATCGCAGCCAACGCCATCGGCAACTCGTGCGCATTGGTGCCGATCGCTTCCATATCATGCTTATAGGCGAGATAAGTATTGGAGGTTCCTGTGAAGCGCTCACCGAGCGTGGATTGCATCGCATCCACAACGTACTCCTGCCACAGGAAGCTGTGACGACGGCGGGTGCCAAAGTCGGCGATGCGTAACCCCTCCACAGAGCGCATCCGCTCGATCTTCTCCCACAGCCGTGTCTTCGCCCGCGCATACAGGATGTCGAGCTCCAGCTCGCTCAGATCGCGCAGACCGTAGCGCGTCTTCATCTCACTCAGGATGGAGAGCGCATAGATCTCCCACATGGTCACCTGCGTCCATTCGCCGGCGAACTCCAGCCGCACTTGTCCATCGACCACATCGAGCAGATAGTCGGGAAGGCGGAAGTGATGCTCCAGCCATTCGAGAAAGGCGGGCTCGAAGATTCCGCGCACGCCATAGAAGGTATTGCCGGCGAGCCACACCAACTCGCTCCTCTTGAAGCTGAGGCTGCGTACGTGATCCAGTTGCGCCCGCAACTGCTCGATATCGATCTGCTCTGCCAACCGCACAGTAGAGTTGCGGTTCACAACGGAGAAGGTCACCTGGACACCGCGAAAGTGCTTCCAAATGTACTGCAGCATAAGCAGCTTGTAGAAGTCTGTATCCAGCAGCGAGCGGACGATCGGGTCCAGTGCCCAGTTATGGTTATGCGCCCGCCGCGCGAGGTTCAAGATCATATGCAGCCATTAGAGCATTTTCCCTGTAGGTGTAGTTTAGGGCTCCCGTATCTATGGGCGTTTTCCGTAATGAAATCGCCGCTGCACAACCTTTCCGGGATACCAAACAACAGGGAAAATGCTCTAAAGCATTTATCGGGATTTCCCTCGAAATCCTTATCGGAATCCCCGATGGCTGTGATTGAAACAATCCTTTTGACGCCGGTGCCGGAGCATTTCAAGCTCAACACATGAAGACGTTACGCATCGGGATCCTCGGCGACTATTGCGAAGCAAACCCTACCCACCTTGCCACGAACGACGGCCTGCAGCACGCCGCGGCGGCGTTGGAGATCAAGGCGGAGGCGTCATGGCTCGCGACCGACGAAGCGCATGATCTTGCTGCTTTCGATGCGCTCTTCTGTTCCCCGGGAAGTCCATATCGCAGTATGGAGGGTGCGCTCACCGGGATCCGCTTCGCGCGTGAGAACAAGGTTCCGCTCATCGGCACCTGCGGCGGCTTTCAGCACATCATCCTCGAATACGCACGGTCGGTGATGCATGTCGAAGATGCGGCGCACGCCGAGACCGATCCTTATGCCTCCCGGCTGGTAATAGCGCCACTCACCTGTTCTCTCGTTGGCAAGACAATGGAGGTACTTTTCACGCCTGGTACCCTGGCCGCACAAGCCTACGGCTCCGCAACCGCAGAAGAGAACTTCTACTGCAACTTCGGCCTGAACCCGGAGTACGAACCACAGCTCGAAGAGGCCGGCCTAAGCATCACCGCCCGTGACCAGTTCGGAGAGGCCCGTGTTGTCGAGCTGCCGTCGCATCCCTTCTATGCCGGGACCTTGTTTGTACCGCAGACTCGCTCCACAGCCGGGAAACCGCATCCTCTGCTGGTGGCTTATCTTCGCGCAGCGGCGAATATTTGATTTGTCCTTTCGGAGTGAAACGGAGAAATCTGCTGTTATCGCAGCAAGCCCGAAAAGTATGGGCTGAGAAACGGATTTCTCCGCTCCCAACGGTCGCTACGAAATGACAAACAAAGTGACTGCTTGTTGTGTTTTGCAATCTTCCTGCCCCGCTGTAGCGTTGCGAACATTCATCCCAACGAACGAGTTCAGCGGTGACGCAACCCGGCCGGGGCAGATATCGCACCATTCAACGATTCAACTATTCAACAATTCAACCATTCAGTGCAGCGTGCTATTCACCTGTGGTGACATTGCCTGCAGCAGACCCTCAAGCGTCAGTTGCTGTACCGCCTGCTGGCACATCTTCACTGCCTGCAGAAATGCCTCCGGAGCCAGACGAACGGTCACGGCGCCCACGGAGAGATGTACTGTTCCGCAGGCACACAAGGTTACGCCGCCGAGACCTTCGGCCTCGGCCAGCATCATGCGCTCTTCACTGGCGGCACAGGCCATGACTACACTCCTCGCTTGGCGTAGTACTCCGCCACCTGTCGCAGGTTGAACTCGAAAGGGACATCTTCATTGCCGGGCACTGACAACACTGTGCCGTGCGTGGTGACACCCTCGGCAGCGAACTGCAGATAACTCGGCAGGCCCAGCCGGGGATTGGTGCGGGAGGGCTCCGTCATCTCTCCCTCGGCCTTCTCTGTCAATCGGATGAAGTCACCGACGCGCAGAACATAGCTGCCGATCGTTACGCGGCGTCCGTTCACAAGGACGTGCCCATGACTGACCAGTTGGCGCGCCTGCGCGATCGAGCGCGCAAATCCAAGCCTGAAGACGACGTTGTCCAGACGCCGCTCCAGCAGACCGATCAGGGCCTCGGCCCAATTTCCATTCTGCTGCACCCGCTTGGCAACGCGAACAAAGCGGCGAAGCTGCTCCTCGCGCAGACCATAGTGGAAGATCAGCTTCTGCTTTTCCCGCAGCTGTGCCCCAAACTCTGACAACTTCGGCTTACGCTCGCGGCCGTGCTGGCCCGGCGGATAGTTTCTCTTTTCGAGCGCGCCGGGCTTGCCCAAGCCAGGCAGTTCCAGCCCCAGTGCGCGCTGCATCTTCCACTTTGTCCGATGGCCCATATCGTTGAGGACCCCTCCTGACGCCAAGAAATCGTCAAGGGTCCCTCAACCGCCGACAAACTAAGACTAAACAAGTCCTATATTCATTTCCACTGGCCTTCATTGAAGTGCGCAAAAAAAGACCTGAAAGGTATAAACCCCGCCCTGAGGCGGGGTTTATATACGTCTTGCGATATGTGGAATCGTTATTTGCCGTTCTCTGTTCCCCGAATGAACTCGGCGGTGTCGTCGTGGAATCGCTTCATGATCGACTCGTTCAGATAGACCATGTGTCCGGACTCGTAGAAGTGGTAGCTGATGTTCTTCTGCAGGGCTGCGGGAATCTGCAGATGCTTCATCTCGTACTCCGCTCCAAAATAGAGCGTCCCCAGGTCGAAGTAGCCGCCCAGCAGCATGACCTTCAACTTCGGATTGCCCTTCATGCAGTTGGCCAGATCTGTCATCACATTGGTGCTTCGACCGAAGTTGGCAAACCCCTTGCGCATGTCCCAGTCAAAGCCGGGGTCACCGTAAGCACCCGGCTTATAGGTCATCTGGTCGCCATACTTTAACGTCTCGCGAGCGTAGCTGTTGATGGCGGTGGTGTAGGCCGAGGTGATGGCCTGCCCCTGTGGATCGTACTCCGCCTCCGATGACAGCGGATCGATATCGGGAGCCGCGTAGCGCGAGTCCAGACGGCCCGTCGTCAAGCCATCGCCAAGCTGCAGCATCTTGGAAAATCCACCGCCGTTGACGCGCAGATCGGCGCGCAGCAGATAGTCAACCGGCAGACCGGTATAGCCATGCAGCTTCTCAGCGACAGCGCGCTTGTCGGCATCACCCAGGTCAGCACCCTTTGCCAACGCCAGCAGATAGTCCGTCGTAGCAAAGTGCTCGACCTCGGTCAGAAAGGGCTCGAGCGCAGCCGGCTGCGTCGGCAGTTTGTGGTGATAGAAAGCCGTAGCCGCCATGCTGGGCAGCGACAGAACATAGGCCATATCGCTGCCCGGTCCGGAACGCGATCCGTCAGCCGAGTCGGCAAAGTTCAGAATCTGGCTCAGCAGAATGACACCGTTTAGATCAACACCGCTGTTCTGCAGCATGTTCGAGAGCACTGCGGAACGCGTGGTGCCGTAGCTCTCGCCAAAGAGATACTTCGGCGAGTTCCAGCGGGAGTATTTGGTCAAAAAGCGGCGGATGAAACGGTCGAAGGCATGCGCATCCTGGTCGATACCCCAGAAGGCCTTCTCCTTATCTTTACCGAAGAGACGGCTGAAACCCGCACCAGGCATATCGATGAAGACCACGTCCGAGACATCGAGCAGCGAATAGGTATTGTCCGTGATCTTGTACGGCGCGGCCGGATCGTGATGCGTGTCGTTGGTGATCACACGCTTCGGTCCGAATGACCCCATGTGCAGCCACATCGTCGAGCTGCCCGGGCCACCGTTATAGAGGAAGGTCACGGGCCGCTCCTCGGCCTTCGCACCCTTCTTGAAATAAGCCGTGTAGAAGATGCGGGCGGTCGCCGGAGCCTCCTCCGGCTTTTCGAGGTTGATATGCGCCTCAGGCAGCCAGCTTCCGTCGAGCGCAATTTGCGCATCGTGCGCATCATCGGCGGCGACCGTCAGTGTGCCGGCGACAGCCTTGTAGTCGACCCGCTGACCGTTCGCGGTGACCGAACCCTCAGTTTCGGAAGCAGGCGTTACCACGGCGGGCATAGCAGCGGCGGGGGCGGGGGCAGGAACCTTCGGCGGCTCTTCCTTCTGCTGGGCAAAACAGGAAACGGTTGCAAATGCCAGAAAAACAAGCTTCTTCATAGTGATGTTTGACACCTCGGCTAATAGAGGACGGGGGATTCCGTTCTTGCAACAGGTTACAGGCAAAAAAATAGGCCCCACATACGTGTACGTGGGGCCTCGCTCAAGGATTTGTCGGTGCCTGGATTGTTCTGCAGCACTTGGACCTGCCAACCATACTTGCCTCCGCCGGACTCTCCCTAAGGGCCCGGAATCTGCATCGTTAGCTAGCCTAATTGCCCCAAACAACGGAACCGTACAACATATTGTGTTGTCTATGCAGATAAGTCAAGCAAAATTTCGCCAGATGGGAACGAATGCGTGAAAGTCGCCGTATCCTTCCATCACTATGAAAACCTCCGTCTGCCTGCTCACTCTCGTATCTGCGACTGCGCTGCTCGCCACCGGCTGCCGCGTCTCCTCCAGTGGCGAGTCCGGCAACAAGGATGTTCGTGTCGCCACCCCGTTTGGAGGACTACAGGTCAAAACCGACCCGGAGAAGGTCATCAGCGGTCTCGGCCTGCCCGTCTATCCCGGCGCCTCCCTCGAAATGAAACAGAAGGATGGCAAGGAGGAACCCGATGCGGCCGACTTCAATATGGGTTTCGGGGACTTCCGCATCCATGTGAAGGCGGTGACCTACACCACCACCGACTCAGCCGACAAGGTTGAGGCTTACTACCGCAAGGCCCTTGCCGCCTATGGGGACGTCATCGCCTGCAAAGACAGCAAGCCGATCGGTACCCCGACCCGCACCGGCCAGGGCCTGACCTGCGATGAGAAGGATGGCCACGTGAACGTCAATGGCAAGGGGACGGATTCAGTAAAAGGCGACCTGGACCTGCGAGCCGGCTCAAAGCAGCACCAGCACATCGTCGGTATTGAGAAGAAGGGCGATGTTACCCGCTTCGGCCTGGTGGCGCTCGATCTGCCAGGCAAGATCAGCTTCGACGATAACGACAAGGACAAGGAAAAACAGGCTAACTAGCCCATGCACTGGGTGCCCCATTCACCCCAACGAACGTGTTCGTTGGGGTGGTCACGCGAAAGCGTGAGTGGGACATTCGAGCAAAGTTCGAATCGTCTTTTTTTGTCATTTCGCAGCGTTCGGGGTCCCCGGCCAGCTTTGCTGGCTGGGGTGAAGCGCAGCGGAGAAATCTGCTTCTCTACCGATCGATCTCCCGACTCAAAACTTCAAAAGCAGATCCCTTCGGGATGACAAAAGATACGATTTGAGCGGGTCTCGCATATCCCACCCATCGCGTTGCGATGGATGGGGCGCCCAGATGTGTGGCTCAACAAAAGCAGGTCCTCCACTCACCCATCCAAAGCTGCTCCGACACCCCGACGTGTCCGATATCCGGAATACGCGGAAGATTCATACAGTTATCCGCAAGCGGGGCCGTCTGCGACCCAGCCTCTCTTCTAATCGTAGTTCTCCGGTTGCCTGAGACCGGTGGGCCACGTATCATTCGAGGGCAGAATGAGCGAGTCGAAGCCGAAACCCACCCTCCGCGAGAAGGGCAGATTGATGTCTGCCTCAGAGATCGAGCGCACCCTGGTGCGCCTGGCACACGAGATTGTCGAAAAGAACAATGGCGCGGCCAACCTGGGTCTGGTCGGCATCAAGCGCCGCGGCGTTCCTTTAGCGGAGCGTCTGGCAAAACTGATCGGAGCGATTGAAAAGACTACGGTCGACACCGGCGTCCTGGATATCAGCTTCTACCGCGACGACCTGTCGACGTCGGGAACGCGGCCGACGGTGACTCCCGGCGCGATCGGTTTTGACGTCAACGACCGCGACATCATTCTGATGGACGACGTGCTCTATACCGGCCGTACCATCCGCGCCGCGCTCGATGCCCTGTTTGACCACGGACGTCCCCGCTCGGTACAACTTCTGGTGCTGATTGATCGCGGCTGGCGCGAACTGCCCATCGAAGCGCAGTTCATCGGCCGTAAGGTCCAAACGACTGACCGCGAAATTATTGAAGTGAAGTTCAACGAAGTCGACCAGCAGGAGCAGGTTCTGCTCGTGGAGCGAGTCGACTAACCCAGGTTTTCCCGTGTTACATCCTGATGTCACCTGCCACTAAGTCCGCCTCTAAATCTGCGCATAAGTCTGTGCCTAAAAAGGCAACAGCTCAGGCGCCGCAGCCGAAGGCTACGACACCATCAGCCGACGGCATTCACCCTGGCAGCCTGCTCTCGATCACGCAGCTCTCGCTCGAAGAGGTCAGCAATATTCTTGCGCTCGCCGAGCGCCTGGCCGGCGAACCGCAGAGCAAGCACGCAACCCTGCTGGAAAACCGCAAGCTGGCGCTGCTGTTCTACGAGAGCAGCACACGAACCCGCACCAGCTTTGAGCTTGCAGCAAAATCACTCGGCGCCATGACCACCCTGGTCAGCGACAAGTCCTCCTCGATCGAGAAGGGCGAGAGCCTGAAAGATACCGGCCTGACGCTGCGCGCACTGGGAGCAGAGTGCATCATCCTGCGGCACAACGCCTCCGGCTCGCCGTATCTGTTGGCGAAGCATACCGGTCTACCCGTGCTGAATGCGGGCGATGGCATGCACGAGCACCCATCGCAGGCGCTGCTGGATCTTCGCACCATCCTCAGCCGCCTGGGGAAGAAGCAGGCCGCAACCGACACCACGCTCGACGGCATTACTGTCTGCATCACCGGCGACATCCTGCACTCACGCGTAGCCCGCTCGAATGCTCTGCTGCTGCCTCGTCTTGGCGCAAAGGTCATTCTGTGCGGTCCGCAGCAGCTGCTTCCCCCGGAAGCCGTTGATCTATCCACTGGGATCACGCTGGAGCGCGACTTCGACAAGGCGCTGCAGCAGTCGCAGGTCGCCATGATGCTTCGCATCCAGAAGGAGCGGCTGGCCGGCATGCAGATTGACCTGGCCGACTACCAGAAACAGTACCAGCTCAATGAAGATCGCTACTTCAAACACGCGCCCACCGCGGTGGTGATGCATCCCGGCCCGATGATCCGTGGGCTCGAGATCACGGCGGATATCGCCGACGGCCCAAGCTCCGCCATTGAGGAACAGGTGCGCAACGGTCTCGCCATCCGCATGGCGCTTCTCGTACGCGCGTTGAACGGAGGCGCCGCATGAAATCGATTCTGATCAAAGGCGGCCATCTGATTGATCCGCCATCGCGCACCGATCGTCCGCGCGATCTGCTCATTCACGACAACAAGATTGTTGAACTCGGCGATCCGGGCAAGCTCAATGCCACGGCCAAGAAAGAAGGCGCCGAGGTTATCGACGCTACCGGCCTGGTGGTCGCGCCTGGATTGGTCGATATCCACGTTCACCTGCGTGAACCAGGCCAGGGCCACAAGGAGACCATCGAGTCCGGCACCAAAGCCGGCGCGATGGGTGGATTCACCGCGCTCTGCTGCATGCCCAACACCTCTCCGGTAAACGATTCGCCGGAGATCACCCGCTGGATGCTCTCGCCGGAACGCAACGCTGTTATTCGCGTCTTCCCCGTTGCAGCCGCAACCCGCGGCAGCATGGGCGAGGCCATTACGGAGTACGGCTCGTTGAAAGCTGCCGGCGCCGTCGGCGTCTCTGACGATGGCAAGCCTGTCCTGCAGGATGCCATCATGCATCAGGCGCTCATTGCTGCTGCGCGCGCCGGCGTGCCAATGATTCAGCATGCCGAGAACACCAAGATCACCGTGGGCGCCAGCATGAACGCCGGCGCACGCGCCTTCCGCCTGGGCCTGCGCGGCATGTCGGTCGAAGCGGAGTCCGGCATTGTGGAGCGCGATATACGTCTCGTCCGCGAGCTGACGACTTCCGGCAAGGGTCCACGGCCACATCTGCACGTTCAGCATGTCTCCACGGCGAAAGCGATGGAGGCCATTCGTCACGCCAAGCGCGCGGGTCTGCATGTGACCTGCGAGGTAGCGCCGCATCACTTCATGCTGACCGATGAAGCAGTCGAGGGCTACAACACGCACGCGAAGATGAATCCTCCGCTGCGCGGCGAGGCTGATCGTGCCGCGATGGTGACAGCACTGCTGGACGGCACTGCCGACTGCATTGCAACCGATCACGCTCCGCACGCCGTGCACGAGAAAGAGCAGGAGTTCGAGAAGGCTCCGAACGGCATCACCGGTCTGGAGACATCACTCTCACTTTCGATCAAGATGCTGCATCATCAGCACCGTATGCCATTACTGCGGCTGATCCACCTGATGAGCACCGCGCCTGCACACATCATGGGCCTGCGCGGACGCGGAACCCTGGCGCCTGAAGCCTTCGCCGATGTCGTGCTCTTCGATCCGAAATCGACCTGGACCTTCAATGCCCGCAACTCTCCATCGAAATCACGCAACACACCGTTCGATGGACACACGTTGCCGGGAGTCGTGAAGATGACGATCTCGGAAGGACGGATCGTTTACCGAAGCTAGTTGAATCGTGGAATGGTTGAATCGTTGAATGGTAAAAGCCCGGTGAATGCCGGGCTTTTTGTTTTGTGAGCATCTATTCGTTAACAAAAGTTCAGGACCTACCCTGACCGTTCGGCGACCAAACTATTCAACGATTCAACCATGCAACGATTCAACGACTTCCCACTACTTACAACTTGCAACTGTCTTTCCCGCATCGTATTACTCGAACAACCCTCGCGCCTCCCCTCCCACTGGCGCGATCAGAAACGAGGACGATCGATGTTTCTCCCCTGGAAGACAATTTCATCTACCGCAGCGGCGTTGTTATTGTGCTGTGCGCTTGCGGGTTGCAAGTCTGCGGATGAAAAAGCGCTGGAACAAGCGAAACAACAGGCTGCGGCCACGGGTCAGCCGCAGCAGGTAGTGACCAATGACGGTAAGGGCAATATCGTTACAACGACGGTGCAACCGCCCGATCCGCAGACGCATCAGCAGACCATCACACAGACCACTGCTCCGGCTCCGATGGGCAGCACTCCTGGAACTACCACCACTGCGGCAACTCCCATGATGGCTCCTGGCACCGCTCCTGGCACCGCTCCAGGCGCAACTCCGGTTCCGGCCGGCGCTGCTGTACCGGAACCGAATAAGCCGATCGTGAAGCCGGTAGATGTGAAGATCCCCGCCGGAACCAACATGGCTATCCGCATCAATCAGCACATCAGCGTGAAGACTACGCCCGCAGGCTCCCGCTTCACCGGCGAGATCGCCGAGCCTATCGCAGTGAATGATCGCGTAATCGTACCGCGTGGCACACCAGTCGGCGGCGTTGTCGAGGAGTCGCACAAGCGCGGTCACTTCAAGGGCGCATCCATCCTGCAACTTCGCCTCACCAGCATGACCCTGAACGGCACCGAATACCCACTGGAAACCGGGACCTTTACCCGGACCAAAAAGGGTAAAGGTAAGCGCAGCGCCGCCTGGATCGGCGGCGGTACCGGCGCCGGCATGCTGATCGGCGGCCTGGCTACCGGCGGCGTCGGCCTTCTGGTCGGCGGCCTCTCCGGCGCTGGCGCAGGCACAGCTGTTGCCGGCCTGACCGGCAACAAGGACATCGACTTACCTGCCGAGTCGCTTGTCCGTTTCCGCCTGGCCGACGACCTCAGCGTCGTCCCCCCGGCAAACAACAACGCGGCCTCACAGCAGTAGCACAGACAAGATAAACAGTTAGCCTCCCTTAGCGGACGTCCCCCGGCGTCCGCTCTTTTTTTGAATAACCAAATGATTGAAGAATTGAATGATTGAAGAATTGAATGATTGAAGAAGGGCTGCGCGTAGCGTCATTCAATGATTCATTAATTCCATTATTCAATCATCATTCAACCTCCTAGTTGACAATCCTTCCACTCCGAGAAATACTCAACCATATGGTTGAACGTGAAGCGAAACTCGATCGGGTCTTTCATGCGCTCTCCGACGGCACGCGACGGAAGATGTTGCGCCGGCTGGCGGGTGGGGAGCACTCGGTCGGTGAACTCGCCGCCGGCTTCGAGATGTCATTCGCAGCCGGAGCCAAGCATGTGAAGGTGCTGGAGAACGCAGGTCTGGTGCGGAGGCGCATTATGGGCCGTGTACACCTGTGCCGTCTTGAGGCACGGCAACTGAAAAAGGCGGACGAGTGGTTGCGCTTCTACGAACGCTTCTGGAGCGACAGCCTGGATCGTCTGGAGATGCTGCTGGAACAGGACGCGGCAGCAGATGCGAGATCGAAAGGAGAAAAATAGTGAAGCAGGCAACAATCATCGACAAGCGCGCAGTACGCGTCAATGCAGACACATTCCGTTTCGAACGCCTGTTCCCCGGCCCGATCGAACGGGTGTGGGAATACCTGGTAGACGGCGAGAAGCGTGGCAAGTGGCTCGCGAGAGGAGACGCAGGAACCTCGGTCGGCGAAGAGTTCCAGATGCGCTTCAAACACGCCGAGCTGACACCAGAGCCGGGCGAGATGCCGGAACGGTTCAAACAGTACGAGAACGGCCATACCAGCACACATAAAGTCACCCTGTGGGAGCCTCCCCGCCGTTTCGGCATGAGCTGGGGAGAAGGAGAGGAGCCATCCGAGGTCATCTTCGAACTCACGCCCGAGGGCAAGAAAGTCCGCTTCGTCCTGACACATCGCCGCGTCTCCGATGCCAGCCAGGCAGAGGGTTACACCAAAGGCTGGCATACGCATCTGGAGGTGCTGGAAGGGGTGCTGGAAGAGAAGCCGCTGGAGCCCTTCTGGGATCTCTTCCGCAAGTCCGAAGCGCTTTACGAGACAGCCTCGTAACAAACGGCCTCGCGGATGACTCCCCGCGAGGCCCATTTTCGTTGCGCCCTCTACAATCAAAGAGACAGCTTTTTTTGAGAGTAGAGGACCCACCCCAGCAATGGCTTTGAACTGTGGCATCGTCGGCCTGCCGAACGTCGGCAAGAGCACGATCTTCAACGCGCTGACCTCGGCCAAGGCGATGGCCGCCAACTATCCGTTCTGCACCATCGAGCCCAATGTGGGCGTTGTGGTCGTGCCCGATCCCCGTCTCGACAAGATCACCAACTTCGTCAAGCCGGCCAAGACCGTGCCCACGACGATGGAGTTCGTCGATATCGCCGGCCTGGTCGCCGGCGCCAGCAAGGGCGAGGGCCTCGGCAACCAGTTCCTGGGCCACATCCGCTCGACGGATGCCATCGCACACGTCGTCCGCTGCTTCGACGATGACAATGTCGTCCACGTCGCCGGCGGCGTGAATCCGTTGAGCGACATCGATGTCATCAACACCGAGCTTCTGCTCGCCGACCTCGAGTCGGTCGAGAAGCGCCTCGTCAAAACCGAGAAGGTCGCCAAGAACTCGCAGGACGCCAAAGTGAAGAGCGAGCTCTCCGCCCTGAAGAAGCTGCAGGCTGTGCTTGGCGAGGGCAAGCCCGCTCGCGTCGCCGATCTCACCGAAGATGAACTGATTGCCAGCCGTGAGCTCTTCCTCATCACCCAGAAGCCCATGCTCTACGTCGCCAATGTCGACGAGACCGGTCTGACCGAAGGCAATGAGTGGACAGCACAGGTGGAGAAGCGCGCCGCCGAAGAGGGCAGCGAGGTTGTGCGTATCTGCGGAGCGATGGAGAGCGAGATCGCTCTGCTCGATCCGGAAGAGCGCAAAGAGTTCCTCTCTGCCATGGGCCTGGAAGAGCCCGGCCTGAACCGCCTGATCCGCGCTGCCTACAAGCTGCTGCACCTGATCACGTACTTCACCGCCGGCGTCACCGAAGTCCGGGCCTGGACCATCAAGCGCGGCACCAAGGCTCCGGGAGCCGCCGGAGTGATCCACTCAGACTTCGAGAAGGGGTTCATCCGCGCCGAGGCCTACCACTGCGACGATCTGTTCACGCTGGGCAGCGAGCAGGCGGTGAAGGAGAAGGGCCTCTACCGCTCGGAAGGTAAAGAGTACGTCGTCAAGGACGGCGACATCCTCTTCTTCAAGTTCAACGTCTAGAGCAAAGACCGCGGTCGCGTTTCAATGCAAGAATAGTTTCAATCTCCACATCTCCGTGGATGAGAGGAACCGTTCCGATGTCGATGACGCGCCGTACCCTGCTTGCATCGGCGCTGGGAGCAGCCGCAACCGCGGCCGCCCCGGTGCTGACTGCCGCCACCACCTCCCGCCGGCCGAACATCCTCTTCATCCTGGCCGACGACATGGGCTGGGGCGACCCCGCCGTCTACGGCTCCGCCAAAATCAAAACCCCGAACATTGACCGCCTGGCGGCGCAGGGCATGCGCTTCACGCAGGGCTACGCCGGAGCTCCGGTCTGCGGCCCATCGCGCTGCACGCTGATGACCGGCCTGCACGGCGGTCACGCGCGCGTCCGCGACAACTTCGCTCTCGCAGCGGGCAAAGTCGGCCATAAAGGCAAAGAAGAGATTCGCCGAGCCAGCCTGCTGCCCGAAGACCGCACCGTCGCCGACTACCTGCGCCAGGCAGGCTACCGCACCGGCCTGATGGGTAAGTGGCATCTCGATGGCTACGACCCAGAGGCCACGCCGAATCGCCATGGCTTCGAAGAGTTCAAAGGCTGGCTGACGCAGCGCGAAGAGACACAGGGCTACTGGCCGGCAAAGCGCATGCGCAATGAAGAAGAGATCGACATCCTCGAAAATTCGGGCGGCCGCCAGGGACGCTACGACACGGTGATGATCACGGAAGACTCCATCGACTTCATCACCCGGCACAAGGATGAGCCCTTCTTTCTCTACACCGCCTTTGACAGTCCGCACAGTCCCTACACCGCTCCGGACTTCGGGCCTTACGCCGACGAGAAAGGCTGGTCCGACGATGAGAAGACTTACGCTTCCATGATCTGGTGGATGGACAAGGGCATCGGACAGATCCTCGATACGCTGAAGCGCTTGCATCTGGACGAAAACACCATCATCTTCTTCGCCTCTGACAACGGTCCGCGCTCCGAGCCCACGCCGGCGCAGACCCGCGTGATCGATTTCTTCGACTCCAACGGCAACCTGACCGGCTACAAGCGCGACATGTATGAAGGCGGCATACGCGATCCGTTGATCGTTCGCTGGACCGGCCAGATCAAGGCCGGTTCCATCAGCCAGATGCCCGTCTATTTCCCTGACTTTCTGCCCACAGCGCTCGACCTTGCCGGAGCTCCATCGGAGCCGACCGACGGCATCAGCATCCGTCCCTATCTACTAAGCGGACGTACCGGCGAAGACCGTTTCCTCTACTGGGAGTTCTATGAGCCCGTCTACCGTCAGGCCGGACGTCTGGGCAAATGGAAGGCTGTACGTCTGAAGAAGGGCGCCAAACTCGAGCTCTATGACCTGAGCGTCGATCCCTGGGAGAGCAAAAACATCGCCGCCCAGCATCCCGACATCGTCGCCCGTATGGACGAGGAGATGAAGAAAGCCCATCGCGAGTCACCCGAGTATCCCGACAATCCCCCCAACAACGGCGCAAAAGCACCGGAGTAGGCATTGGGTGCCCTAGGTCCCCCGGGGACCTGGGTATTCGCGCTCCGCGCGAACCGTTTCTCCCTTCCTCAGCACTGACAGCATGGGTAGCGAAGCAGATTTCTCCGCTTCGCTACGAAATGACAAAAAGAAGACTGCATCGAGCAAGTCAGGAATCGGAATCATCAACATTCCACTACTGTTTTCCAGCGTTCCAGAACGTTCCTGACCAAGCCCACAGGCCTTACGTGGGAAAATAGAGACATTGTGAGCGACGAATTTCCTAGAATCAAACGCCTTCCGCCCTATGTCTTCAACATAACCGGCGAGCTGAAGGCGGCGGCGCGTAAGCGCGGCGAAGACATCATCGACTTCGGCATGGGTAATCCTGACGGCGCGACGCCGCAGCATATTGTCGACAAGATGATTGAGGCGGCGCACAAGACGCGCACGCATCGCTATTCGCTTTCGAAGGGAATTCCCCGCCTGCGCAAAGCCATCTGCAACTGGTACGCGCAGCGTTACAACGTCGAGTTCGATCCTGCGACCGAGGCCATCATGACCATCGGCTCGAAGGAGGGCATCGCCCACTTCTGCCTCGCCGTGCTCGACAAAGGCGACACCGTGCTGGTGCCCAACCCCAGCTATCCGATCCACATCTACGGCCCGGTCATCGCCGGTGCGGATGTGCTCAGCATTCCCATCACTGATTCGACTGATGACTTTCTGGCACGCATTCAGGATGTGATTCCGCGCATGACGCCGCGCCCCAAGGTGCTGATCGTCAATTTCCCCGCCAATCCCACCGCCCAGTGCGTTGACCTTCCCTTCTTCGAGAAGCTGGTCGCCATCTGCAAGGAGTACGGTGTGTGGCTGGTGCACGATCTCGCCTACGCCGACATCGCCTTCGACGGCTATACGCCACCGAGCGTGATGCAAGTGCCCGGAGCCAAAGACATCGCCGTCGAGTTCTTCACGCTCTCGAAGAGCTACAACATGCCCGGCTGGCGCGTCGGCTTCATGGTCGGCAACCAGAAGCTCGTCGGCGCTCTGGCCCGCATCAAGAGCTACTTCGACTACGGCACCTTCACGCCGATCCAGGTCGCCAGCATCCTCGCGCTGGAAGGTCCGCAGGACTGTGTCAAAGCCATCTGCGACAACTACCGCTCACGCCGCGATGTACTCGTTCACGGCCTGAACAAGCTGGGCTGGCCGGTGGATCTACCGAAGGCAACGATGTTCGCCTGGGCCAGGATTCCAGAGCAGTATCGCCACCTGAAGTCGCTCGAGTTCTCAAAGCTGATGCTCGAACAGGCCAAGGTCGCAGTAAGCCCCGGCATCGGCTTCGGTGAGTATGGCGATGAGTACGTCCGCTTCTCGCTGATCGAGAACGAAGAGCGTACCCGCCAGGCACTGCGTGGCATCAAGCATATGTTCTCGAAGCCCATCGGCGATTAACAACGCCGCGTGTTCGACGACTCTTCTGGTTTGTCATCCTGAGCGAAGCGAAGGACCTGCTTTGTTGCCCTACTCTTTGTCGAGGACAAAGAGTAGGGCATTCGCGCTACGCGCGAACCCGTTTCTTGCATCCAAGACAACACGAGCGTTTAGGCTGAGAAGCAGATTTCTCCGCTGCGCTTCACCCCAGCCGGCAAAGCTGGCCGGGGACCCCGAACGCTACGAAATGACAAAACAAAAAGCGTATCGAGCTCCACTCGATACGCCCACCTATTCAACAATTCAACGATCGTGGCCGAAGGCCACGCCCTGGCTTTAAGCCAGCTCCGCCGACACCGCAGGCTCTTCCTTCGCCGGCCGCTGCACATCGCTGTGCGCGTAATACATCTCCGCAATCGCATCGTGCAGCTTCTTCGTCACCGTCTCGGCATCTCTTGTCGTGAGCCCGGTGGTATCGATCGGATCACCCACGATCAGCTTCAATGGACGCGGAGCAAGAGCATACACATGCATCGGCATCAGCTCATGCGTTCCCACCAGAGCCAGCGGAACGATCGGCACCTGTGCCTTGATTGCCATGAACGCCGCGCCCGACAACATCGAGCGGATATGGCCGTCCTTGCTGCGGCCTGCTTCCGGGAACAGCAGAAGCGGCATGCCCGATTTCAGCGCCGCCGTGCCCTTATTCAGTCCAGCGATCTGCGAGCGCAGATTCGACTGATCGATGGGTACCTGGCCGGAGCGTGTAAGGTGCCAGCCAATGAACGGGATCTTGAAGAGATAGTGATTCGCCAGGATGCGGAACTGGAATGGCAGATTGCCAAAGAGCGCCGGCGTATCCATGTAGCTGATGTGGTTCGATGCGTATACCGCGACACGTCCAAGCTTCTCGCGGCCGATCACTTTCATCGGCGAGAACGCGAGCATCAGCAGGGACCTGGCCCATACCTGCGCAATGGCATGCTGCTGGCGTCCGCTCTTGTCCCACAACGACGTGATCAGCGAGATCATGCCGAAGAATGCCGTGGACGCGACGATCAACGGCGCCAGCAAAACATAGGTCAGAAGCTTCTGTGCGGTGGTCGGTTTGGCCATCGTAGGTCCTACATCTCTTTCTTCAGAATCTGTCGCACGTCGCCGATCAGATAGACCGAGCCGGTCACAATAACGAGTCCGCCGGCGGGCGTAACAGCGCGAGCCTGCTCTACAGCAGCAGCAACATCCGGAGCTGTTGTGGCTGGGATATCCAAACGCACAGCTGCCTGTTTCAGATCGTCGATCGACGCGGCGCGTGGGTTCATCATCGGCGCCAGCACGATATGATCCTGCACGCGGTCGGCGCTTGCGTCGAAGAGTGGGAACAGAATCTGCGCAATTTCGTCTACGGCTTTGTCCCGCAGGCAGGAGAACAACAGCGTACGCGGCCGCGACTCCGGAAGCTGACCCAGCGCGGAGCGCAGCGTCCATGCGCCGTCAGGGTTATGCGCCACATCGAGCAGGAACTCCATACCGCCGCTGGTCAGCAGCTCCAACCGTCCCGGCCACTCGGTCTGGTGAATTCCCACAGCGATGCTACCGGCCGTGATCTTCGCAAAGTCATGATGCTCGCGAAGCTCGACCGCGGTGGCAATCGCCAGCGCGAGATTGCGCTGCTGGTGTGCTCCGCCCAGCGGAGCATCGATGGTGATGTCTTCCCCAAGCACACGCAGGGGATACACGTTGCGGAAGGGACTTGTCTGCGCCAGGCCGCGGTCAGGGATATAGGCGGCGGCGTTGACGCCACGCACCTCCAGCGGCACGGCAACTTCGCCCAGAGCGTAGTTCGCCTCAGGATGCTGCGGCAGCGTGACCATCACGCCGTTCCTGCGCAGAATGCCGGCCTTCTCCTTCGCGATGTGCGTCAGTGTCGGCCCCAGATAGTCCATGTGATCGAGCCCGAGATCGGTAATCACTGAGACGACAGGCTCGACGATATTCGTCGCATCCAAACGCCCGCCAAGACCAACCTCCAGGACGGCAATCTCAACCTTCTGCTCCGCGAAGTAAAGGAAGGCGATCGCGGTCATCACCTCAAAGAAGCTGGGCGGTTGCGGCAACTCCCCAGCGGCAACAAGGCGGTTCGATGTGTCATCCACATGAAAATAGAACTGCGCAAAGGTTTCGTCGCCGATCAGCTCCCTGCCAATGCGAATGCGCTCATTAATGCGCTCCAGGTGTGGCGAGGTGTAGAGCCCGGCGCGATAACCAGAGGCGGTCAGGACACGAGCCAGCGTCGCCGCCGTCGATCCTTTGCCATTCGTGCCCGCGATCAGCACCGACGGGAAGGTGGTCTGCGGATCGCCCAGTTCTGACATCAACCGGCGCATATAGGCGAGGTCGAACTTGCGGCGGGGCGCACCCGGTTGTGGCGGCGCAAGCTCATGGCCACGGGCGTAAAGCTGTTCGACGGCAAGCTGGTAGGACATGACGGGCTCCCCTTCTATTTTAGTGAACCGAATACCACCAAGGTGGAATAGGGAATCCCACCCCCGTTCGCTGCCTGCATGCCGAAGTGGAATGTTGCTCGAAGCACATTCGAGAGATGCTGATTTTGCCAGGAACGCTAAGACGTTCCGCAGAAAAGAGGCACACAGTATGCACGACATCGTCATCGCTATTATTTTTGTTGCCATGGTTCTCGCACCTTGTATCACCGCCGCCCGCTCCGGCGCCGCCGAGGCCGAAGAGAACCTCTAAACCCAGAGATCAATCAGAGGATCACGCACCTTGTGTGCGGCGAACAAGACCGCAGTCCGAACCTGGATGCGGTCTTTGGTGTTTAAGCAGACTGCTGTTGAACCTTTTTGATTGTCATTTCGTAGCTCCCGGCGGGAGCGGAGAAATCTGCTTCTCCTCCCATCCCCGTACTCATATACCGCTGCTTCGTGTTTAATCGGCTTCACCCATGAAGATCACGGCCGCAGCGGTCAAGACAGAAGTAGCCCGGCTCGCCGATCCGGCACGCGCCACATTCCTCCAACGATTCTTCCGCACCGGTAAAGGCGAATACGCCGAAGGCGATCTCCTGCTCGGCCTCACCGTTCCGCAACAACGCACCATCGCAAAACACTTCCGCGATCTCCCTCTGCCGGAGATCGAAAAGCTGCTCCGCTCAAAGTTCCACGAACACCGTTTGATTGCTCTGCTCCTCCTCTGCGGCCGCTATGAACGTGCTGACGGAGACAGCGAACAGCGCGAAGAACTGCATCAGTTCTACCTGGAGCACACCGCCTGGGTGAATAACTGGGACCTGGTCGATGCCTCGGCAAGAACCATGGTGGGGGAACACGTTGCTCCAGGCCAGTACGGCCTGCTCGACCGTCTCGCGGACTCCGACTCGCTGTGGGAACGCCGGATCGCCATCGTTTCCACCTACGCCTATATCCGAAAAGGAGAGCTTGCGCCGACGTTCCGCATCGCCCGCAGGCTGCTGCATGACCGCCATGACCTCATTCACAAGGCCGTCGGCTGGATGTTACGCGAGGCAGGCAAACAATCGCCCGCGGAGCTGCTGGACTTCCTGGAAAAACACTACGCCCGTCTGCCTCGCACAGCGCTGCGGTACGCCATTGAACGCTTTCCCGAAGCACGCAGAAAGCAACTGCTGCGCGGCGAGTTCCGAGCGTAGTCCTGGAGTTTCATTTACGGCTGTTCTCCCTGAGGATCCGGGTGGGAGCAGCGGGCTTCAGCCCGCTGACTAGAAGGCATAAAAACAACGGGCTTTAGCCCTGGGCCTTCGTGTCTAACAGGAAAAGGCCCAGGGCTAAAGCCCATTCCTTTCTCGAACTGATAACGGTGGGCTGAAAGCCCACCTCTCCCACCCGGATCCAGGTACGATTCACTCAAGCGGCGGAGGTTCGCTAACCTCCGCCGCTCGGCTATCCTGCACCGTGTGCGGATTGGATGATAGTTCGCCTACGCTCTCCAGGCCGACATAATCCGACCGCCGCTGCCCCGTAGCACCAGGCCATCCTCTCGTCCGGCGAGATAGCGAGCAGAGAGATCTGGCCCCCCCAGATCTTCAATCTTTCCGAATCCAGCCTCCGTGAGTCGACTGTTCAACTCCTCTTTGCGGAAGAAGAGCTGAAAGGGTTCGCCTGCCTGGGCTACTCGCGCCGACATCGAGTCCAGCATCATCTGTTCCACCGGCGGCAGCACCTCGCGCGGCTGTGAGTAATCGAAGACCACACCCGATCCTGCAGGCCGCTCCGCGATGAAACGCAGCGTCTCCGAAAATCCTCTCTCAGTGAGGTAAGGCACTACCCCCAGCCAGGCAAAGAAAGCAGGCTGCGAAAAATCTAATCCGGCCTCTGCGAGTCCCTCCGCAAGCGAATGCTCTTCAAAGTCCACGGGAGCATAGCAGGCATTTCCCGGAACCGGGACACCGGCCTCCGCCAGCAGGCTGCGTTTCCAGACCTGGGTCGCGGGGAAATCAACCTCAAAAACGCGCAAACCCGAAAAGGGGTTTCGGTAGGCAAAGGTATCGAGGCCGGCCCCCAGCAGCACATACTGCGACAGCCCGCGAGCGACAGCCGCGCCAAGCAGGTCTTCCGCATATCGACTGCGGACCACCATGAAGGCGCGAATGGCGGCCGAGAAGGGTTTACGCAAGCCATCCGGCGTGCGCTTGACCTCGTCCCGTTGCTCCTGAGGGAGGATCCGTAAAGCGACCGGATCTTCCAGAACCAGCGGCCGGTCAAAGACCTGGTGCGCCGCACGCCGCATGGCCACGCGAAGGGCGGTTCTCGATGGAGTTCCCTCGATCATTCCATTTGCATCTTACGAGATATGAAAGTCCCTGCACGTATTGCTCTTTTGCTCGCTGTCTCTCTCATCGCCGGTTGCAACAGCAAATCCGCCGAGACACCGGAAAACTTCATGACCGGGCTGAACAAATACTGGCCAGAACACCGCCGGGACTGCCTGTTCCCCGCCGGTTGGCGCTTTCCCTACACCACCAGCAATCCCAAAGAGCAACAACAGCTTGATGCCCTGGTAAAGGTCCTGCTGCTCAAACGCACAAAAGAGGAGAAGCTTGCCTATTACGAGCCGACTGACTACGGCAAAAACGGAGCTCCGCGCTACTGCTATGGCTACCGCGAAGCCATCTCGGTCCTGAGCAATACTCCTCCGGCGGTGAAGGACGGCTTCCGTCAGACAGGCGTCACGTATCGCTACCAGATGAAAGATGTTCCGGGATGGGCAAAGTCGGATGACCTGAAAGCCGCCTTCCCGCAACTGGCCAAGGATCTAAGCGGTGAGGCGACCGCAACCACTCCCCTGGCCCAGACAGGGGCAGGATGGCAAGTCGTGGATTAGAGCGATCTCCAAAACCCCAAAAAGCCGGCAGAGATGCCGGCTTTTCTGTTTAAAACCTGAATCTCTCCCCGAACGGAATCGCGCGCCTTTTCCTCAAAATCTGCCTGTTTCCTGTGACTTGCGACGGAAAAGTCCACTCCGAGAAAAGTTACCTCGGTAACCAAAGTTGATTGATACTTGTATATGTAATTGATTCTATTGGACTTAGCGATGTTCCCACGATACTCTCTCGACATCAGGCAAGTCCAGAAAAATTTTTAGCTGAATTGAGGTTCTCAACACAATGAAAATCGCCATCCGCACTCTCGCTGTCGCCCTTGCTTTGACCGGAGCCGTTGCTTCCGCCCACACCAGCACCACCGACGTGAAGCCTGCCCGTGCGACCAGCATTGTGCCGATTCCGGTTTGCCCGCCGGACGACCCCAACGCCTGCGGCATGTAAGGACAACCGTTAGTCCTTATTTATCAACTTCTTAAATCATTTCCAGGAGCTCACGAACATGAAAACCGCTATCCGTACCCTCGCCGTCGTCCTCGCTCTGACCGGAGCCGCTGCCTCTGCCCATACCCGTACCGCCGACGTGAAGCCTACCCGTGCGACCAGCATTGTGCCGATCCCGGTTTGCCCCCCCGACGACCCGAACGCCTGCGGCATGTAATCACGCTTTTGATGCAGCGAAACCGAAATTTTGAAATTCCCAGGAGAAACACCATGAAGACCGCTATCCGTACCTTTGCTGTTGCCCTTGCCCTCACTGGAGCCGTTGCCTCCGCTCACCCCCGTACCGCCGACGTGAAGCCTACCCGTGCGACCAGCATTGTGCCGATCCCGGTTTGCCCTCCCGACGATCCGAACGCCTGCGGCATGTAAGGACAACCGTTAGTCCTTCTTTATCAACTTCTTAAATCATTTCCCAGGAGCTCACGAACATGAAGATCGCTATCCGTACCCTCGCCGTCGCCCTCGCTCTGACCGGAGCCGTTGCCTCTGCCCACACCCGTACCGCCGACGTGAAACCTGCCCACGCCACCAGCATCGTGCCGATTCCTGTTTGCCCCCCCGACGATCCGAACGCCTGCGGCATGTAAAGCCACCTTCGATGCAACGAAAAAGCTCGACCTGAATTCTGAGATTTCCCAGGAGAAACACCATGAAGATCGCTATCCGTACCCTCGCCGTCGCCCTCGCTCTGACTGGAGCCGTCGCCTCCGCCCATACCCGCACCGCCGACGTGAAGCCAGCCCACGCCACCAGCATTGTGCCGATCCCGGTTTGCCCCCCCGACGATCCGAACGCCTGCGGCATGTAAAGCCACCTTCGATGTAACGAAAAAGCTCGACCTGAATTCTGAGATTTCCCAGGAGAACACCATGAAGATCGCTATCCGCACCTTTGCTGTTGCCCTTGCCCTGACCGGAACTGTAGCTTCCGCCCACACCCGCACCATTGACGTGAAGCCAGTCCGCGCCACCAGCATTGTGCCGATTCCGGTTTGCCCGCCTGACGACCCGAACGCCTGCGGCATGTAGTCCGCTTATGGGACGTAGTCCAAAAGTTGCAGGCGAAATTCATTGATCGGCTCCGGTAGCTGGGGTAGAGTTAAAGTCCCAATAGCTGCAGGAGCCTGTTCATGAACGCAAAGTCGATTATTCAACTCCTGGAATACATTGATCCGTTTCTCTGTCTGATCACGATCGGCGCCCTGTTCCGCGCCAAGCAGGTGCGGGCGTTCTTCAGCCTGTTTCTCCTGCTCTCCACCAAGGTGATTGCTGACAGCGTCGCGCTCCTGATCTTCTTCCTTTTAGCGCGAGGTGTGGATAAGCATGTCGCGTATCCGATTTACTTCTATACCTACTGGACCGCCTACGCGCTCGAGGCAATTCTCTCGATCCTGGTGATCTACAGCATTTTCAAGCTGGCGATGGAGCCGCTCAAGGGTCTGCAGTCGCTTGGCCTCCTGGTCTTCCGTTGGGCCGCAGCCATCTCGATCGCTGTTGCCATCGGCATGGCCTTCGGTCCGCACATGACCAGCACCAAGTTCATCATCAACGCGGCCAACCAGTTGCAGCGTACCCAGAGCATCCTGACCTTGTGCCTGCTGCTCTTCGTCTGCTTCGCCATCCGCCCGATGGGTCTGTCTCACCGCAGCCGGATCTTCGGTGTCAGCCTCGGCCTGGGAATTCTGTCGACCGTAGAGCTGGTAAGTTCGGCATGGCTCACAAACATGACCACGATGTATATGACCTTCAGCGTGGTTCGCGGTGCAGCCATCAGCATTGCATTCGGCATCTGGGCGGCCTACTTCTTTATCCCCGAGCCGCAGCGCCGCATGATCGTGCTGCCGACAACCTCTCCGTTCCTCAAGTGGAATCAGGTCTCGCTGGCTCTTGGCCATGACCCCGGTTACGTCGTCGTAGGCAGCAGCTCACCCGATCTCTTTGCTCCCGCGGAGCTGGAGATCATGCGCCGGGCCGCCGAGAAGACAGTTCCGGTCGCCGCGCTCAACTAACCCATCATTCCGGTTGGAAATTGTAAAAGGGTCGTCTCCGGACGGCCCTTTCGCTTGACCGGCCTCTGCGATAGGCACAGAATTAGAAACGTTAGGGACACCTCACTATGACAGCGTATCTGGTACTTCTCGTCGCGGTCTTCAGCCGCCTTCTGCCGCACCTGACCCACTCCGCAGGTATTGGCTTCACTGCCGTCGGCGGCGGCCTGCTCTATTTCGGCGCAAAGCGCAACCGGTGGCACGCCATCGTTGCAACGCTTGCCCTGATGGCGACCGATTACTACCTAACCGTCTATGCCTACGGTTACGCGTTTCACGCGTCGCACTACCTGCCCACCTGGGCCTGGTACGCGGGTGTCTGCCTGATGGCAAACGCAACGCTGGCAAAGCGGCAGAGTGTCATGCGCGTCACCGGTGCTGTACTGGCTTCGGCCACCAGCTTCTTCGTGATCTCGAACTTCTTTGTCTGGGCATGGTCGAACATGTATGCCAAGAGCCTGAGCGGACTCGCCGCCTGCTACGTTGCGGCGATTCCCTTCTACCGCAATGACCTCATCGCAACCGGCCTGATCGCCGGCGTGCTCTTCGGCCTGCCGGCCCTGGTTCGCCAGATGACCGCCGCTCACGAAGCCGCCAGCGACAGCCACCTGGCCCACTAAGATCGACACAAATGCAAAGCCCTCGCTTCGGCGAGGGCTTTTGTATTTGCATCGGCGCAGCCATTTCGCATCGTAGGTGCGAATGTCTCGTTAAGGGGACGGCTTCAGCCGTCCCGTCAGAGGCGCCACGATTCAGGGCTTCAGCCCCTGAGGTAACAGGTCGTTCTAAGACTGACCTCAGCGGCTTAAGCCGCGTCTTTGTTGAACTTAGTTCCGCATGGCTGAAGCCATGCCCTTAAACAAAGACGGGGCAACCGCGCCTTCCTGGCCTCCGCTAACCAGCCGAAGGTGTAAAGGATCTCTGGAGACAAGCTGTAAAGGATGTCTGGAGACCGGACGGCTGAAGAAAATCCCCTAACCGATCAAAAACTAAACCTCGTCGATACGGTCACCGTGACTGGGCGGCTGGCTGATCATCAGGAAGCGAATATCCCTTCCGCTGCGATTCATAGCCTGATGGCTCTGGCCGGGATGGATCTCAATTCCTTCCCCTGGCCGAACCATAAAGTCATGGTGTTCCACCTCGATCGTCAGCTCGCCCTCCAGCACAAACGCAAACTGACGCGCCCGCACGTGATGATGCCGCACCTCGCTGGTGCCCGGAGGCATGCGCTCTTCAATCACACTCAGGCCATCCTGCTTCACAAGATGCCAGCCGTCACACTGCTTGCCCCAGAGATAGTGCTCGGCGCTCTCTGTATTGATCACCCGCGTCGGGTCGTTCCCAAAATCGTTCATGGAATGTTTCATAGACTGTCTAGTCTGCCGTTTAAGCATCCACAATTCCAGCGAAGAAAAGGAGAATATAATCAGTTTCTGCCATGACGGCCGCGCCCCAATCCGGTGAGTTCCGCACACCGGAGGACCGGTTCGTCTTTCTGCACATCGATCTCAACTCCTTCTTCGCCTCCGTGGAGCAGCAACTCCATCCGGAGTACCGCAACCGTCCACTCGCGGTTGTTCCCACCAACTCCGATACCACCGCCTGCATCGCAGCCAGCTACGAAGCCAAGGCCTTCGGCGTCAAGACCGGCACCATCGTCGGCGAGGCCAAGCAGAAGTGCCCCGGAATCGTCCTCGTCGAAGGCAGTCACACCGAGTACGCGAAGTTCTCCCACGCCATTGCGGAAGCGGTGGAACGCGTATGTCCCGTCTCGCATACACCCTCTATCGATGAGATGGTTTGCCAGTTGATGGGCCGCGAACAGTTGCCGGAGAATGCGCGCCGCATCGCATACGACATCAAGCAGGCGATCTATCAGGATGTCGGCGAGGTGCTGCGCTGCTCCATCGGCATGGCGCCGAACCGCTACCTGGCGAAGATCGCCAGCGATATGCAGAAGCCCGATGGCCTGATCGGACTGCTCCCCTCGCAGTTGCCCCGCGCCATCGCACATCTCGATCTGCGCGACCTTCCCGGCGTGGGCGCACGCACCGAAGCCCGGTTGAACGCACAGGGCATCCACACCATGCCGCAGCTCCTGGCGCTCGACCGTCAGGGAATGCATAAGCTCTGGGACTCTGTATGGGGAGACCGCCTCTATCACTGGCTGCGCGGCCACGTCACCGGTGACGACGGAGCGCCCGTGCCGAGCGAGATCCAGAAGTCTCTCGGCCACTCTCACGTACTGGCGCCCGAACATCGCACCATTCCCGGATCCTGGGCAGTCGCCCACAAGCTGCTGCATAAGGCCGCCATGCGTCTGCGGATGGAGAAGTTCTATGCCGGCTCCATGGCGCTCCACATCCGTTTTGCATTGAACCGTGAACAGGCAGAGCGCCTGCGATCAAAACAACACTTCTCCGGTCTGAAGCACACCGGCTGGGGCATGGAAGCCCGCTTCCCGGATGCGCAGGATACGCTCACTCTGCTGGAAGTCCTGCAGAAGCTGTGGCAGAAGCGGCCGCAAGGCCCCGACTTCGAAAAGCCATTCTTCGTCGGTGTCACGCTGGGACGCCTGCTGCCAGAGTCCCACCACAATCCCGGACTCTTTGCCGACCAGGACCGGCGCTCCCAGCTCTCTTCGGCCATCGATCAGATCAACCTGAAACACGGCCATACCACAGTGCATCTGGCCGGCATGATGTCGGCCCGCGACTCTGCACCGACACGCATCGCCTTCACGCAGATTCCGGTGCAATACGGAAGCGAGTGGATGTAGAGCATCGTCTCGTTGCACAGTAGAGACATGCTCTGGTCTCGTCTGCTCCCCGTTCTGCTGCTTTTGGTCTCCTCAGTGCTTTGCGCGCAGACACTTACCTGGCAGCCGCAGCATGTCGAGCAGGGATCGCCGGTACTGTTCACCCTCATACTCGATCGCCCCGCAACGCGTGTCACCGCGACCTGGCTTGGCAAGGAGCTGGGCTTCTTTCCTGCGAACGACAGACGCACCTGGTATGCCCTCGCCGGAACCGATGTCGAACAGGGGCCGGCGTCGTATCCGGTGTCGATCAGCGGTACGTACGCAAGTGGCGGCGCCTTGAACACAACGCAGGAGATGCAGATAACCGCGGCGAACTTCCACTCCAGCACACTCTCCGTTGCCAAAGCCTTTATCGCCCCCAGCCCCGCGGCACAGCGGCAGATGGAGCGCGACGCGGTGGCGAAGAAGCGTGCCTTTGCAAGCTCTGCCTCGCAACCGTTATGGTCCGGCAGCTTTGCCGCTCCGGTTGCCTCCAGGGTCTTCGACAACTTCGGCGACAACCGCATCTTCAACGGCAAGAAGGTCAGCATCCACCGCGGATCAGATTTTCCCGCACGTCCCGGAACTCCGGTCCATGCGCTGAACTCTGGCCGGGTGGTGTTGGCGCAACGCATGTTTCTGGAGGGCAACTGCGTCATCATCGATCACGGCAATCAGCTCTTCAGCATCTACATGCACTTCTCGCGCCTGCAGGTGAAGGCAGGAGAGATGGTGAAGAAAGGCCAGCTACTCGGACTCTCCGGAGCGACAGGCCGTGTCACAGGACCACACCTTCACGTTTCAATGCGCTGGAGTGGTGAGAACTTGAATCCGGCTGCGTTGCTGGCGATGCAGTTGCCGGAGACGAGCTCAATCGGACCTGCTGCTGTCACTGTCCCCGCAAAACCAATCCATCGCAAAGCCCACTAAGGCTCAGGGCCACGGCAACAAAAGAGCGCTGAAGGCGCGACCTATACCAGCCTGGGGCAACGCCCCAGGTTTGCGGATAGTGAAGAGGCCTAAGGGCTGAAGGCCCGATCTATAATCCAGCATTTTCACAATCTCTCTCGTCGCTGCTTCCGCGTCCTTCTCGCGATGCATGGAATTGCATTTCGATGAACAATACGTGTGGGATTGAAGATCCTTATATAGATCGGGCCTTCGGCCCTCGCGCCTCTTAGCTACCCGTACCTGGGGCGTTGCCCAGGTTGGTATCGAACGCGCCTTCAGCGCTCTTGTCGTAGGCTCTAAAAGAAAAACGCCCCCCTCATCAACAACGCCCGATTCGCCGCGCTGTTATTGGTAAACGGCGTGTTCAGCGAAATAGATTTACCGAAATACGGCGAGCTCAACACACCCACAGGTGCACCGGGATTGTTCGTATTCAGCAGGTTGTCTGCACCGATACCGACCTGAAAGCGATATGGTTTCTGCGGCAGCTTCTCCTTCGCAGTGTCCTTCGGCGACTCCGGTCGTTTGCCGAAGTAGAAGTTCTTGTTGAAGTACAACTCCATATAGAACAGTCCCGGCGCCGTGCCGTAGTTGATGGGAATGATGGCCTGCCCGGCCATCGGTTTGGTGTCGAAGTTCCCCCACGCCGTTCGCACCACCGAAGCCCGCGTCAGATCTGTCGCAAACGCAGGCCGGTCGTTGTACTGCGCGTCTCCATTCAGGTCAGTGCCGGTCGTGATGTTGAAGTTCGACTGTGACCATGCGGACATGAAGACATTGAATGCCGTGCCCCAGCCTGGCTTCCAGTTCGCTCCGCCGAAGTAACGTATCGGCGAAAAGCCCGTCAGTCGGCCGTAATCAGCACTGAGGTTGTACGAGTTCGACGGGAAGAAACCCGAAGAGCTGCTGGTGCTGAAGTTGACGTTGCCTTCCTGGTGGGCAAAACCTACGAACGACCAGAGGTTTAGCGATTTCATCACGTTGAAGTTGCCATTGATACCCAGGGTGCGGCCTTCGGACAGACCATTGGAGGAGAACTGATACAGGTTGCTGTTCCCTCCCAGAGGCCGCACGCCGCTGTTGGGATTGCTGGGATCATACGTACCGGGAAGCGGAGCGTTGATATTCAGCGACGTCCACTGGTGAGTAGACTTTCGCTGGTAATACTGCACCGAGATAGAGCCGTATTTGCCCAGGCTGTGATCGACCGAAACCATCCCCTGCATCTGCATCGGCGATCGAAGATTTGGATCGAGCCGGTAAACAGTATTCAAATACTGCGGCAACGAAGAAGCCGAGGGAATGTTGGGGTAGAAGTCGGGATTCTGAACAATGAATGCCTGTTGCGTCACGCCGTTCTGGCGATAGGTACGGAGGATATTGCCGGCATCGAATCGCTGGTAGAAGATGCCGAATCCGCCGCGGATCACAAAGAACGGCTCCTTTGCCTTTCCGTGATGCAGGACAGACCAGGCAAAGCCCACGCGCGGCGCGGGATCGAAATGGTCAGGGATCGCGGTTTGTGATTCGAAGCGGATGCCGAGATTCAGCGTAAAGTTCCGGTTCAGCTTCCACTCGTCATCGAAGTACACACCCACATCCGCGGTACTCACCTCCGCATTTGGAGTACCCGCCGTCAGCGAGAACTGGGTCGCTCCTCCACCCGCCGCACGAATTGCCGCGGGAGTAAGACCGCGCTGAATGCCATCGAGGGTAATGCGATAGGCGGTCAGCGAGGGAAAGATGAACTGGCCGTTGTAGCCCGCTCGCGAAAGGTTCGAATCGTGGTACCAGCGATAACGGAAGCCGGTGCGAAGGTAGTGATTCCCCGAAGAGATCGATGCCTCTTCGCGTAACTCGATGCGGTCCTGGTGATCGTGTTCCTGCTGGATGGTATTGGATCCGCTGCTGAAGGAACCCTGCACAATCAGCGAAGGCGTATTCGATGTCGCATCGCTGCTCGTCTTGCTGCGCAAATACTGCACTGCGGAGTCCAGCACGACTTTCGGACTGAAGATGTGGGTGTCGGTAAGTTGGAAAGTATCTGTCCGGACGCTATTCCGATAGGCCTGCGATGCCAGCACCAGCTGCCCCGCTCCTGAAACCGGCACCAGGACGCTACTGTAGCTATAACGCCCGATGAGCGTGTTCTTCTTGCCGAACTGGTGATCGAGCCGGATGGAATCGTTCTGCACCGACCGCTTGTTGGCAATGGTCTGCTGCACGTTAACCGGATTCAGGTTGGAGTCCAGCACAGTCGCATTGATGACCTGGTTTGCCGAAACACCGCGCTGCTGCCAGGTGAAGTAGAAGGAGCTGTTCTTGCCCAGCGGGCCATTCACGCCGCCATCGAGATAGTAGTTCGTATACGGCAATACCGAAGCCGCATACGGATTGTTGGCGTTGAGCGCCTGTGCTCCGAAGTTGCTGGCGACATTGCCGTGCAGCTTATTAGCTCCAGGTTTGGTAAAGACCTCAATACGGCCGCCGCCGAACTGATCGTAGTACGGCGAGAACGGATTCTGGTTGACGCGTATCTCGCGGATGCTCTCCTTCGGAGGAAGCTCTCCGTGGGCGAAGCCATCCACATAAAGCTGTGGAGGGTTGGTGGGGTCGCCACCCGCCAGCGACGTAAGCTGCTGCTGCATCATCTCCGGATCGTCCGAGAGCGTATCGAGCTTGTCGCCCTTGAAGACCAGTGCGCTCTTGTTCGAGCTGCTGTCGTTCGAGACCTGCTCCTCTCCGGAGACCTCGACGACCTCGTCTTCGCCTGCCACGACTAAGACCACCGACAACGGCGTGGTGCGGCCATCGAAAACGAGCACTTTCTTCATCGTCCGTTCACGAAAGTTGTCGGCTTTGATCGTGATGTCATAGCTTCCGGCCGCCAATGGTATCGTCACATTTCCCTGACCATCGGTCTGCCGATCGCTCCCTGTTTGCAGAGAGACATGCACGGATGCTCCCGGAATCGCGGCACCGGAGGTATCGAGCACCGTCAACGAAACCTGTGAGACGCGAGGCACAGCCTGCGCAATCAGCGCGGCCGCCCAAAGGCAAATAGACAAGGCAAAAAAACGCAGCGCGGTTCTCATCGAACGGAACCCTCCCCCTACTCAGCACACGGGAAATAAAATCAATGTACGAATCACTTCGTAATGCTGCAACGAAATGATTCGTATGTCAATTCTTCCCGTTTAGAATTTGGCCCGGCGTTCACTTAGACCGGGGGAAGTGCTGCCGGTTAGCTTTATTTTTTTGTGTTCTGCACCTTTAGCCATGCATACAGCGGAGCGAAGTAATCCGCCATCGCCTGGGCGTCGAGATGATCGCTACCGGTCATCTCTTTGAGGGTCTGCTGCCAGGGCTGCGATTGTCCGGCCTCCAGCATCTTCGCCAGCTTCTCGCCTGCCGGCTTCGACCCGAAGAAGCTGCAGCGATTCAGTGGCCCTTTATAACCGCTGGCATCACACATCGCCTTATAGAACTGGAACTGGTAGATGCGCGCCAGGTAGTAACGGGCATAGGGCACATTGGCGGGAACATGCATCTTTGCTCCCGCGTCGAAATCGGTCTCTGCGCGATCCACAGGAGGCGCGACCTTCTGGTACTTGCCCCGCAGTTCCCACCAGGCTTTGTTGTAGTCGGCGGGCTTGATCTCGCCGGAGAAGACTCCCCAGCGCCACTTGTCGAGGGCCAGCGCGAAGGGAAGGAACGCGATCTTATCGAGTGCGGTGCGGAGTTGCAACGGGATATCAGCCTCGGCAGGAGGCTCCGATTCGCTGAGCCCCAACGCCTTCAGATACGAAGGTGTAATCGATAGAGCTACGGCATCGCCGATCGCCTCATGGAAGCCGTCATTCGCTCCGCCGCGGAAGAGTAATGGCTGCTTGTTATACGCGCGCTGATAGAAGTTGTGCCCAAGCTCATGGTGCACGGTGGTGAAGTAGTCGTCGTTCACCTCAATGCACATCTTTACCCGCAAGTCATCGACCGAGTCCAGATCCCATGCCGACGCGTGACATACGACGTCGCGGTCGCGCGGATGAATGAACTGCGAACGCTCCCAGAAGGTGGCAGGCAACGCCGGAAATCCGAGCGAGGTAAAGAAACTCTCGCCGTAATGCACCATGGCTTTGCCGGCTGCCAGCTTCGCGGTTTGTCCCGCATCGCTCGTCAGGTCCGTGCTGGAGGCGAATGCGGCAGCCGCTGCCGGATCCTTCGCTGCGATCTGCCTCTTTAATGCCTCTTCTAGGTTCACCGGCTTGTACTGCGCCAGCTTCGGATCGGTGGGAGCGACGATGTCATAGATATTGCCCCACTCCTGAGCCCACATGTTGCCGAGCAGCTGCGCGGGAATCTTTCCATCGGCTCGCTCCGCCGCCTTGCCATACTTCGCGATCAACCGCGCGCGGACGTAGGTGAACAGCTCGTCATAGAGCGGCTGCAGCTGGGTCCATGCGCGTTCCAGCTCGGCGGAGAACTCAGCCGGTGTCATGTCATACCCCGCGCGCCACAGCTCGCCGGTGTCCTTATAGCCCAGCTCCTTTGCACCGATATTCTGCAGCTCGATGAAGCGCGTGTACTTCTGGCGCATCGGTGCACCGGTGTCATGCCATCCCACCCAGATCTTCCTGAGCTCCTCAGGATCACGGGACTTGGCCATGATCTGCGACAGCGGATCGATCCCCAGGCACTTCTGCGGCTCGACGCAGAACTTGCCTTTGCCGTACATGCCGGTCAACTGCGCCGCGAGCTGCGTCTCCTCCGCCAGCAACTTCGGATCCTTGGGCGCCGCGGGTGCACCAAGCTGCAACAGCAGGATCTGGCGGCGGAGATCGTCCGGCAGCTTCACCTTGTCGAACTTGTGGCTCTCAGCAGTGAGCTCCAGCGTGCGTGCCGCGACCCGCTCATTCTGCAGCGCCGTGTTCGACTCGGTGTCATCGGTAATGTAAGTCTCCGCGATCCACTCCGCGTGCGAGGCATCGGTAGACAGCTTCAGCAGCTCCGCATTGGCCTTATCGACAAACGCCTTCGCATCCGCCACCGTAGGCGCCTTCTGCGACCACACCGGTACGCACGTAACAACAAAGAGAGAGCTCAGGAGGAGTTTCCGCATGGCCCAAAGTATAGCGGAGAAGCAGTTGCCAGTTGCCAGTTAACAGTTGCCAGTTACGGCGAGCGGCCCATCCGCCAGAATGCATCTTCAGAACTGGAAACTGGCAACTGTTAACTGGCAACTTAAGATGGACATATGTCCATCCTCTACCGGGGCCGCATCGCTCCTACTCCCACGGGCTACATACATCTGGGGCATGCGCGTACTTTCTGGATCGCGCAGCAGCGTGCTGTTGGCGGCGTGCTGGTGCTGCGCAACGAAGACCTGGACCGGCAACGATGCAAACCGGAGTTTGCAGCCGCCATGCTGGAGGACCTCCGTTGGTTTGGGCTCGATTGGCAGGAAGGTCCCGATGTCGGCGGCCCCTTCGCTCCCTATACCCAATCAGAGCGGCTGCCGCTCTATGAAGATGCATTGCGGCGTCTGCTCGCTATGGGGCTGGCCTATGCCTGCACCTGCTCCCGCAAAGACCTGGCGCGCATCGCTGCTCCCCATGCCGAGGATGACGACGAACCGGTTTACGACAATCACTGCCGCCCTGCAGAACTCGAACCACAGGACTTCGCCGCTGGAGTGAACTATCGTTTTCGCATTCCGGACGGCGAGGTTCTTCAGTTCACCGATGGAAACCTGGGCTCGCAACGGTTCATCGGAGGCGAAGACTTCGGCGACTTCCTCATTTGGCGTAAGGACTGCCTTCCAAGTTATCAACTCGCCTGTGTCGTCGATGATGCGGCCATGCAAATCACCGAGGTCGTACGTGGCCGCGATTTGCTGAAGTCAACGGCACGACAGATCCTGCTGCAACAGGCACTCGGTCTTCCAACACCGGCATACTTCCACACCGAGCTCGTGCTGGACGATCACGGTGAGCGCCTCGCCAAACGCCACGATGCGCTTGCGCTGAGGACGCTTCGGGCCCAGGGTATTTCGCCGCAGCAACTGATCGATAGTTTTATGAAGTAGTCACTCAAGCCAGTTGTCCCATTCTTTGTCGAAGACAAAGAATAGATATCGAGCAAAGCTCGATATGGTGGGAGCCGTGGGCTTCAGCCCACGGTTTAGGAGCGATATAGATAAATGGGCTTTACAGGCTGCGGAAAAACTCGATTTTCGAGAAGCGCAAAAAAAACGATCGCGTCAGAATGACCTATAAGCGATCCCGGGACATTGGGTGATGATTTTCTATCCCCAAATTTGACCCGATTATCCCCTCATATAGAGTTTTTCCGCAGCCTGTAAAGCCCTGGGCTTGTTTCTTTGAAGACGAAAAGGCCCGGGGCTAAAGCCCATTGACTGTTAGGTCTGAAATCAGCGGGCTGAAGCCCGCTGCTCCCACCATAAGAAGAGGCATGGCCACCGGCCATGCCTCTTCCTCACTCACACACCCTTAGAACACATCCGGCTTCGTGCTCATCTTGTACTCCGCCGGTGGCGTCGCGCCCATCAGGTTGGTCACGAAATAATCCCACCGCCGCCGCATCATGTAACGCGATGCATCGGCATAGCCATGATGCGCGTTCGGAATCAGCAGCAAGTCGAAGGTCTTATTCGCCTTGATCAGCGCATCCACCACCATCAACGTTTCATACGGCGGAACGTTATCGTCCATCGTTCCGTGCGCCAGCAGCAGCTTGCCCTTCAGGTTCTTCGCCAGCGTGATATTAGACTGGTTGTCATAGTTGCTAGTCTTGCCATCAGGACTAGTCTCCAGCATGCCCTGGTAGCGCTCGCCCCAGTCATCCTCATACAGACGGTTGTCATGGTTGCCGCTCTCCGAGATACCCACCTTGAAGAAATCCGGATAGGCAAACATGGCATCCGCCGTCGCATTGCCGCCACCCGAGTGGCCCCAGATGCCGACGCGATCCAGATCCATCCATGAATTCTTCGCCGCCAGCTCCTTGATACCCGCAACCTGATCAGGCAGTGTGTTGTCGCCCATCTGGCCATACCAGGTGTCCTGGAAGGTCTTCGAGCGCCACGGCGTCCCCATGCCATCGATACACACCACCACAAACCCAAGTTGCGCCAGCGATTGGTTGTCACCGCGCGCTGCAGCGAAATTTCGTCCGCCGCAGGAGCCGGTCTGTGGGCCCGGATAGATGTAATCGATCACTGGATACTTCTTCGACGGATCGAGGTTCACCGGCTTATAGAGGTAGCCGTAGAGATCCGTCTTGCCGTCACGTGCCTTCACCGTAATCGGCGTAGGCGCCAGCCATCCCGTCAACTTCGAGATATCCGCTTTCGCAATCTCCGCCACCTGCTTCCCGTCGCCATCGCGCAGTACGGTCGCGGTCGGCGTATCGGCAGTAGAGAACGTATCAACGAAGAGCTTGCCGTCCTTCGAGAGTGTGATGTTGTGATCGGCCGTCTCAGGCGTCAGCAGCTTCAAGCCTTTGCCGTCAAAACCGATCTTGTAGAAATAGTGGAAGTAGGGGTCGCCCTTCTCGCGGCCCATGCCGGTGAAGTAAATCACCCGCTTCTCTTCATCTACCTTCGGCACGGTGTAGACGTTCCATTCACCCGTGGTGACCTGGCTCTTCACAGCGCCGGTCTTCAGGTCGTAGAGATACAGATGACCCCAGTCGCTGCGCTGCGAAAACCAGAGCAGCTCATTCGACTTCGGCAGATACTTCCAGTCCACCGCCGCATGACCGCTCTCGAAGTAGGTCTTCACCGTCTCGTTCATCACGGTGCGGACCTCTCCAGTCTCGACATCCGCAATGCGGAAGGTCGCGGACTTATGATCGCGCGAAGTAGAGACAAAGCCCAGCGTCTTGCAATCGCCGCCCCACTGCACGTCATCCCATCCGGAGCCGCCGCGGCAACTGACATCGTCGCAGTTGGTTGAGCGGTGTTGGTCGGGCTCCATCTTGAGGCGTAGAACCTTGGCCGTGGGTACATCGATGAGGACGCGTTCAATCATCGTCACATCCTTATCGCCAGGCAGTGGATACTTCCACTGCTCCAGCTTCGGATGCCCCATCTGTGTTGAAACCAGGTACATGTCACCGGTCTTGCGCTGATCCTGCTGGAAGGTCGCGATCTTCTTACCGTCGGGCGACCAGACCAGGATCGGGCTGTCGGAGTGCGTCCAGCCGGCGTTATCTGTAGCGTAGCCGTAGTCCTTCACGCCGTCGGTCGTGAGCTGTTTCTCTCCGCCGGACTTCACATCGCGTACCCACAGGTTCCAGTCCCGGATGAAGGCAGCCTGCGATCCATCAGGACTCAGTGCCTCCGGAGACTTGCGCGCCGCCGGAGCTCCACCCGCCGGAGCCGTAATCGTCGTGCAACTCCAGTCCGCCTTCTGGCAGAGGAACTTCCCGCCCTGCACACCAATCTCCAGGGACTTACCGTCGCTTCCCTCTTCCAGCGAGCTGACCTGCAGCCGCGCCGCATCCACGGGCCGCTTCAGCAATCCGCTTACAGAAGCCGCTACCTTCTTTGCGTCGAAGGCCGGGGACTTGGCTCCCTTCGCATCGACAACGAAAAACTCCGCTCCCTCCGGACCGACATCGCGATACCAGAAGCGGCCATCCTTCATCCACTCAACACGGTTGACCTGGTGATAGACCAGAGGATTGACGTTGTAGCTTAGCCGCTGTTCAGCGGCGGCATAATCGGCATCGGTATAGACCCGGCCCTGCTGGGCCAGAGCGACCGTGCTCAAAACGCACAGAAACGCACCAGAGTGCACGGAAAGACGCATCAAAAGACTGCCTCCAAATGGATGCCTTTGAGGATACATCGCCACGCTAGAGCATTTCCCTGTAGGTGTAGTGTAGGGTTCCCGCATCTATGGGGGTTTCCGCAATGAAACGCCGCTGCACTCCTCTTCCGGGATACCCAGCAACAGGGAAAATGCTCTACTGCCGCAGCTTCCAAAGCACCTGACGCCAGATCCCAGTCCAGATCTCGGCATCCTTCCGGTTTAACCGGAGACGGCGGACCAGGCGGCGTGTCATCTCTTCCCCGCAGTTAGCCGGAAACTTGGCCTCATATCCGGTTGCTGTCAGACCTTCACGAAGCACTCCTTCAAAACGGTCCACCGCAGCGCTGTCGGCAAGGCTCTCATCCTCGGCCACCTCGCCGGCACTCGCTCCTTCACGCGCGACCTCCCACAAGCAGACCGCCACCGATTGCCCCAGGTTCATGGAGGTTCCATGCACCTCCATCGGAATCGTCAGCAGGCTGGAGCAGTAGCTCATCTGTTCGTTGGTCATGCCCGTCTTCTCGCTGCCAAAGACAATCGCCGCACGCTGCAGTCCTGCCAATGCATTTCTTACGTGTGCGGCCGCCTGCGGCAGCGGCTCGACTGGATGCTCCAGTCTCCGGTCGCCGACCGCCGTCGTGCCATAGATCAGGCCACAGTCCGCAATGGCCTCGGCGAAGCTGGTGTGAACCGTCGCCTGTTGCATCACCTCAGCGGCATCCACGGCGCTCTTCGCTTCTGTCACCGGCAGCGGGAACTCCGTCACAATCCGGAGGGCGCGAAAGCCGAAGTTGCTCATGGCGCGAGCTGCCGCGCCGATGTTCAACGGGTTGCGCGCGCCGGCCAGCACGACAACAAGATTCTCTTTCTGCTCAGGTATCAGCACAGGGACTATTCTAGGCAGCATGAGCGAACTTGGGTTGGGCGAGAACGATCGTCTCTTTATCCTGACCGGCGCCGGCATCTCCGCCGAGAGCGGTCTTGCCACCTTCCGAGGAAGCGGTGGTCTGTGGAACGGCTACCGTGTCGAACAGGTCGCTACCCCCGAAGCCTGGGAGGCTGATCCGGAGTTGGTGTGGCGCTTCTATTCCATGCGGAGGCGTGACGCCATGGCCGCGGAACCGAACGCAGCTCATCGCGCCCTGGCCGCCCTGGAACAGAAGTCTGGCGATCGCCTTTATCTCTGTACGCAGAACGTCGATGATCTCCACGAGCGTGGCGGCTCTCAACGCGTGCACCACATGCATGGTTCTCTCTTCGAGTCGCGGTGCGTGCGCTGCCAAGAACGCTTCACGGACCGCGCTTTCTATGAGAAGGCCGCCGCGTTACCGGTATGTGCCACCTGCGGTGCGCCAGTACGGCCGCACATCGTCTGGTTCGGCGAGATCCCCCTGAATATGGAGGAGATCTATGCCCACCTCGCAACATCGACCCATGTCCTGGTTGTCGGAACCTCGGGCTCGGTCTATCCGGCTGCGGGCTTCGTCCAGATCGCCAATCAGCGAGGCCTGAAGACGATCTATGTCGGCCCAGAAGAACCGCTGAATGCAGAGGCATTCGACACCATCTTCCTGGGCAACGCCACCGAGGTGCTGCCGAGCTTTCTGAGATAGGCATCC